>JASKKT010000009.1 GCA_030154025.1 Methanolobus sp. | reverse complement strand
CGTTGATGACACTGGGGCCATGAACGAAACTGAAGACATGGAAACCGTTGATGACACTGGGGCCATGAACGAAACTGAAGACATGGAAACCGTTGATGATACAGAGACCATGAACGAGACGGAAGATATGGAAGCAGTTGATGAGACAGAAACTGAGAATGACACGGTCTAGACGACAGAAGACACGCAGATAACAGAAGTAGTTACAACCTAAACCAGCTATTAATGGCTGAGATCCTGGATGTGGTATTCTTGTCCAGTAAAGGAAGGGGATAAAACACCCCTTTCTTATCTATTTTTCCTTGATGCATTCTCCATTGCTTCTTCAGCGCTTTTCCTTATGATATAACCCGCTTCGTGCAGGATAGTATCACCGATCTGTGGATCCCTCTCCATACTTGCAGTACAGGGATAGGAATGATGAGCTCCGGATATGGTTTCCTTATAATCCTTCACATCTGACCACTTGAGCTTCTTTGTAACGAACCAGGTTGAGCCGCAGGGCGCATCCCTCAGGACCTCCGCACGGGTGAATATCTCATCAGCATGGCCCAGCTCGACTTTCAAGACAGGTTTCCCGAATCCCAGCTTGACAAAATCGTCTATAGGTTTTTTTCCTGTCATGTCAAGGGCACAGAAAGGCTTGGGACATTCACATTCAATGCCTTTTTGCTCCAGTTGCTGTTTGACCTGTTCTGCCAGGCCTGCCGGGACGATCCTTGAGTCGTCTACAGGGATGATGACCCCTTTTGCACCGGACTTTTCTGCAAGCTGAGGGATCACCGTCAACAGGTCAGGATTGAGATCAATAGCTAGAACAAGGTCACAACCCGGTACCTGCTCCGGCATGTATTCCATGGGCTCTTCAACGAAATCGGGGAGGTCGTTCCTTAACTCGAAGATCCCGGTGATGATATTGCCAAGTCCGGGTCGCAGCTCCCTGCAATGATCGCACAGGTCACCACAGGCCACGCAGAACCTGTCCGAATTGACTAAATTGCCAATCACTTTTTTCCCAAACTCACCCGAATAGAAGATGTTCACTCGCATGTCTCTCTGTTTCAGCCCGGATGTTTATTAGCTTTTCCCGCGCATGTTTATGAAAACTTTCAGGAAAGCTTTATCACTGCTTTTATCATTGCTTTTATCATTGCTTTTTTGCCTTCATCCTTACAAGACCCATAAGATAGGCAGGTATGCAGCCTATGGCAGTACATGTCTCCAGCGAAACGCCGCTGCCGGTGATATCAAGATGCAGGGGAGCTATTTCAAAGAGATTCTTTGGAAGGCCTTTGTGACCGAGTCCCACAAGCAGCAGGAAAGAGCGGCTACGCAGGATCTCGTCAGCAAGTGCTTCAGGAGTAATGGCACGTTTTTCCTCCGGCTTTGAGGACGTCACCACAACCTCGCCGAACTGGGACTGGAAGCCTTTTTTCGGAAGCTCGAAAACAAAGAGCTTGCGCTTTTCATGAAGCATGCGCAGGTATTTTCCTGATTCTCCGATAGTGGTCTTGTCAGCAACATAATCCACCAGCTCATCGGGTGTCATCTTGAAAGGGAAATCAAACAGTGCAAGCGAGAATCCAAATGCATGGCATATGGGAGCAGCCCTTGCGATGGCCCTGTAATGTGCGTCAAGCACTTTTATCTTATCATAGGTATTGACAATTCCGAGAGTCAGCATTATTTCACCATTAACCCAGCTTGAGACACATGACAGATTGCCTGCATGTATTTAACCTGTCGCATCCTGCGCAGTCTTCCCAGAGCCGGGCCTTTGATGCCGGCTCCATTTCTGCGAACCCCAGCTTCTCGAAGAACCCGGGAGAAGTGGTCCTTGCATAAACGCAGGATCCGGCATCACTACTGCCTTTAATCCTTAGCAGGAGATAGCGGACCAGGGACAAGCCTATGCCCTTCCCGCGGTAGTTCGGGTGCACAGCTATTGAATGGACCTCCGGGAATCGGCCGTACACAATTGCACCGGCACCTACTATTTTCGTGCCAGTGAGTGCAACAGCGAAATCTTCAATTGCCACTCCCTCGATATCAAGGAAATATGTGGACATCAGGACCTGGATAGATTCCCTGTCTTCCGGTAGAGCCTCACGTATTTTTATATCCGGGCTCAAAGTACCTCATCCATGCTGCCGCTGCGGAAGCCCTCAATGTCAAGAGTTACATAGTCAAACCCGATCTTCTTAAAGTAGGACAGTATCTCCTCCCTGTGCAGCAGGAGCTCACGGAAGTCGAAGGGATATAGCTCTATCCTGGCCATTCCCTTGTGGTCCCTTACCCTCAGGTCAGTAAAGCCCATGTCCAGCAGGAAATTCTCAGCCTCCTCCACGCGCCTTATAGAGTCTTTTGTCAGCGCGTTCCCGTAGGGGAACCTTGATGCCAGGCAGGGGGAAGCAGGTTTTTCAGACACCGAAAGACCTGCATGGCGGGCTATCTCACGAACTTCCTCTTTTGTCACTCCCTGTTCGAGGAATGGAGAATAAACCAGATCAACTGCTTCAGAAAGTGCCTTTCTGCCAGGCCTGTAGGCATTTGTATCAGACGCTGTGCTGCCTTCCATGATCACACTAAAACCAAGCTCAACCTTTACAGCAGTGAGCATTTTCAGTATCTCCTTCTTGCAGAAATAGCATCTTTCAGGGGTGTTCTCGGTTATCAGAGGAACATTGAATTCATCGAATTCCACTATCCTGTGCCGAATGCCAATCTCTTCGGCTACCTGTTTTGCATTATCGAGCTCCCTTTGCGGAAAGGAGAGCATCTTCACTGTGACTGCAACAGCCCTGTTCCCCAGAGCGGCCTGGGCAAGATAGGCGAGAGTCGAGCTGTCGACACCGCCTGAAAAGGCCACAACGGCACTACCCTTGTCCATTATTGCTCTTTTCAGCCGGTCGGTCCTTGCATCGTACATAATCTTCAATATAGAGGAATCCCTTATTAATAGCATCGTGTTAACAAAATATAAAGTGCAGGGCTGATATATCATACTACAGGATGCGAAGACAGGAGATAGGATATGGCTTTTTTTGGAACAAACGGCGTAAGGGGAATCGCTAACGAATATATTACTCCTCAACTTGTGATGGATGTTACCAGGAGTGTCGGCACATACATGGGATCAAAGGGAATTGTGGCCATAGGCAGGGATACAAGAGCCTCAGGAGACATGCTCATGTCAGCAGCGATAGCCGGAGCCCTGTCAACAGGACTCACAGTGATCGATATAGGTATCGTTCCAACTCCGTCAATCCAGTATTATGTGAGGAATTTCGCCGATGCAGGCATAGTGATAACAGCCTCGCACAATCCCCGCGAGTACAACGGAGTAAAGCTGATAGCAAAGGACGGTACTGAGCTGTCAAGGGAAGCCGAGGCAGAGGTCGAGAAGATATACTTCTCAAAGGAGTTCGCTACAGCTGGATGGGAAAGGACGGGGGATCTGAGAAAGGACCTGCATGCGAACGAGTATTATATCAGGGGTATTGTGAATTCCGTAGATTCAGCCATGATCAGGGAGAAAAGGTTCAAGGTTGTTGTTGATACCGGCTGTGGAGCGGGCTCAGCCACGCTGCCTTTCCTGCTGAAGGAACTGGGATGCGAGATACTGACCCTGAATGCACAGGTGGACGGCACATTCCCCTGGAGGAACCCGGAACCTACCCCTGATGCACTTACGGAGATAATAGACCTTGTCAAGAGGACAGGCTCCGTGATGGGTGTGGCCCAGGACGGTGACGCGGACAGGGCGGTTTTCATTGACGAGGAGGGTAATTTCATCCCCGAGGACGTACTGCTTGCTATGATGGCAAAGTATGTACTGGATAGGAAAAAAGGGCCGATCGTCACACCTGTCAGCTCGTCATCCAGGATGGTGGATATTGCCAGGGAGGCAGGGGTCGAACTTGTGTGGACTGCAGTGGGATCGATACATGTGGCCCGAAAGATGATGGACATTGGTGCTGTCTTTGGAGGCGAGGGTAACGGAGGACTTATCTTCCCGGAGCATCAGTACTGTCGTGACGGGGCCATGGCATGCGCCAAGTTCCTTGAGATAATAGCCAGCGGCCAGAAACTGTCCGAGCTTTCCGCCAGCGTTCCTGTGTATTATAATTCAAAAACAAAGATCAGATGCCAGAATCTCGACCTGACCATGCACAGAGTCAAGGAGGATATCTTCCTCGGATGCCAGAAAGCTGATACAATTGACGGCGTCAAAATCTGGCACGATGATGGATGGGTACTCATAAGGCCTTCCGGGACAGAGCCGATCATAAGGGTCTTCGCTGAGGCAAAATCCAAACTGAGGGCTGATGAACTCATGGCTGAGGGTGTCATGCTTGTTGAGAGATATATTTAAGTACCTGTCAAAGCAAGAAGAGCATTGACCGGCATCATGGAAGGACTTATGCCTTTCCTCTTGACTCTCCCAGTACTATCCCGGTTGCAATGAGATGAGCAACACGCAGGGGTTCGGGTATGTTGCTCCTTGTGGAACTGAGTCTCACGATTTTTGCAGCTTCCCTGAAACCAATGCCTGAACACTGAATGTAGACTGGGGTCAGCGGGTCAGCAGTCCTTACTTCAACTATCTCCCCCGCCCCTTTGAATATAGCCATCCTTTCATCTCCCTGAGGAAGATGACAGAGAGCCTTCCTTATCATTTCAAGATCAGGATATTTTCTCATGAGCACTACAACAGGTATACCTGTTCCCTCATGCAGCCGGACGATATCCACGGGATTGAAGCCCCCATAGGTTAGGCCATCCAGCATTATGATACGCACCTGAGGAAAATGCTTGCTGGATCTTATCATGGACATAATACGATCTGTGGCATCCATGCCATCCCGGGTCAGGTAAGAGCTCATCACCCCGTCCAGCCACATACCTCCCCTGAAGAATGCCCCTACGATGAGTATCCTTTCTCCTATAAGCGCCGAGTCGTCTATCCCAAGAATACGGATCTCGTCCTTTATATGGAAACACCTGCTCACAAGAGAATTTAGGAATGGATGGCAGAAGTAGTTTACTTCGGGACACAGGGAATAACAGAAAGAGAGTAAACAAAAGAAAGAATAAACAAATGAAAAAAGGGGGCCGGATTTACCCGAACATCCCTACAGGCAGTTCTTCAGGTTTGATCTCTATCTTAGACATCACCTTTCTGACAGATTCAAGGAAATCGTCCATGCCAATAGACTCTTTATCATACCTCACTGCAAGCATTCCTGCTTCCATGGTGATGGCATTGAGATCGGCACCGCTCATACCTTCGGTCATGTGTGACAGTTTCCTGAAATCGATGTCCTCGTTCAGGTTCATGAAGCGGGAATGGATCTGGAGTATACTCATCCTTGCTTCTTCATCCGGCATAGGCACATGCACTATCCTGTCAAACCTTCCGGGCCTCAGGATGGCAGGGTCCAGCACATCCAGCCTGTTAGTGGCTGCGATTATGCGCACGTCTCCCCTGTTGTCGAAACCGTCCATTTCGGCAAGCAACTGCATAAGGGTTCTCTGAACCTCACGGTCGGCCCCGTTGGTGTCATTGAGCCGCCTTGAGGCTATAGCATCCAGTTCGTCAATGAAGATGATGCTGGGGGATTTCTTCCTTGCCATCTCGAACATGTCGCGGACAAGTTTTGCACCGTCTCCGATATACTTCTGGATAAGCTCGGAACCCACAACCCGAATGAATGTCGCTTCCGTACGGTGTGCCACTGCCTTTGCAAGCAGGGTCTTGCCGGTACCCGGATCACCATACAGCAGCACTCCCTTGGGAGGAGAGATACCGATGCGCCTGAAAGACTCGGGCTTTGTAAGCGGCAGTTCCACGGATTCCACAAGTTCCTGTATCTGCTCTTCAAGGCCTCCTATGTTGCTATAGTCAACATCCTGTGATTCCACCACTTCCATTGCGGAAACTGCAGGGTCCTCTGTCGTAGGGATGACTTCCACTATCGCAAGTGTCTGCTGGTTGAGAGCAACCTTTGCTCCCGGGGCCAGGTCCTTATCATCGATATACTGGGACACGTTTACCATGAACTGGGGGCCTGTGGAACTTCTCACAAGGACCTTATCGTTGCTTATCACGTCCATTATGGTTGCAACTACAAGAGGAACCGTTTTCAGGCGATCTATCTCAGCCTGAAGCCTTCTGACTTCCCTTTCGTATTTGAGTTTCTGACTTTCCACAAAACGCTTTTCGGACTCGATCTGGTCGCACTGCTCCTTGAGGAGGTTATTTCGCGACTCGAGCTGCCTCATACGGTCCAAGAGGTATTTAGAAAAATCCTCCTCGCTTTCAGTACTGAGATAACCGTATTCCGCCTTGTTCACATTGGTAAAGTCATATCTTCCGTGATTCACATCACTGTCGCTGGTCTCGCTCATATGCCTCCGAACATTATTTAAGTGCAAAGGGTATATAGCCCTTTCGTAAAGACGGGATTTGACTTTTCGAGTTGAGATCTATGCAATGTGAAATATGCGGCGCTGATATTAAAGGGCCTTCTTCCAAGATCATTATAGACGGTAGTGAACTCACTGTGTGCCCAAGATGCTCACAATACGGGAAGAATGTTGAGAAACGTGCACCGACTTCCAGGAAGGTTTCACCTGTTGCACCTGTAACTCAGAGGAGAAGCAGCGGTAACAGGCCGGCAGGCAAGCGCTTTGAGCCAATGAGCAGTGAATTGGTTGATGATTATGGCCATGCTATCAGGGAGGCCAGAGAAAAGAAGCAGCTTAGCCATGAGGAACTTGCTTCCAGGATAAAGGAAAAGGCTGCACTGATCAAAAAACTTGAACGCGAAGAGATCGTTCCGGAAGAAGATGTACGCAAGAAACTGGAGAGAGAGCTCAATATCAAACTCACTGAGAGGTGCGGCGATGATGACTGGAGCGGGGAGCGCCTGAACAAGGGCACCACACTCGGAGACATTGTGATAATTAAGAAGAAGTAGTTTGAAAGAGCTTATTTATTTGTTTTAACCTGTAAGAAGTGATAATCATGAGTCTGGTTGGTAAAAAAATTGGTTTCATCGGGACCGGAAAGATGGGAAGCGCACTGATCAAGGGGATATCCGGTGCCGGAATGATTCCATGTTCAGATATCTATGCCAGTGATGTCTTCGAGCCTTCACTACGTGAACTTCGCGAGAGCCTGGGAGTCAATACCACGCAGGACAATACGGAGCTTGTTAAAAACTCTGACATCATTGTCCTGGCTGTGAAACCCCAGATACTGAAGTCCGTACTCTCCTCTATTAAAGATGACATCGGCGGAGACAAGCTGATGATCTCCATTGCTGCAGGCGTGAAACTGGAAGCAATTGAGAGCGAGCTCAACGACGGGACCCGGGTGGTCAGGGTAATGCCCAACATAGCTGCAACTGTTGCTGAGGCGGCCTCTGCGGTGGCACAGGGGAAGTACGCATCCGCTGAGGATGCAGAGGATGTCCTGAATATATTCCGCTCCGTTGGCAGTGCAATACCTGTCCCGGAGAACCTGATGGATGCCGTCACCGGCCTTTCCGGAAGCGGGCCTGCATTCATATTCCCGGTGATCGAGGCCATGGCCGACGGAGGCGTCTATGAAGGACTTGACCGTAACAGTGCATTGATACTTGCCGCACAGACCGTGCTTGGAGCTGCAAAAATGATGCTTGAGACAAACACCCATCCCGGACAGCTCAAGGATATGGTCACATCCCCCGGCGGGACAACCATAAGAGGCATATACGAACTGGAAGAAAGCGGCGTCAGGGCAGCGTTCATGAAAGCGGTGATTGCTTCCTCCAATCGCTCAAAGGAGCTTGGTAAATAAGAATAGGACCCTTATTTTATTTTTTCCTCATATATTAAGAGAAAGGTTTATTATCCGCAAAGTTTTAATAAGATTTAGGCTGGTATTCCTATGCCTACTTGTGGAGAAGTAGAAAAGGGATTGAATGATTTACCGGCATGAAAAACACAGGGGGATAAAATAAAATGGGGATTGAAGTAAAATCGTTTGCCGTTATCCGAGGCGATAATCCGGATAAAGTGAATGTTGCATTACACGACCTTGAACACTACGGGCACATGAGGTTTGCATCCAAGCCTAAAAGGATTGAACCAAACTTTGCAGACAATCTGCTCGTTAGCGTTGCTGGCGTGCCCCTGAGGGCAAAATGTAACTCAGCAGCACTGGTTGAACTGGATAATAATGCAGGTGCAGCCATTAGTAAACTGAGGAAGATACACCCGCCTGCGCACGTCGTGATCGTTAGTCCGAGGCACGACGTATATGCGGAATTGATGGACAAGTCCGAGCTCTATCCTGAGTTTGAGAGAACGTGGGAACCGCACCATCATCAGGATATCATCTGATCTCGTTTGCAAAACCATCTTCGCTTGTGGAATGTCCTGTTGCCTGCCTGAGTTTTACCACAAAGGTATGTAAGCTTTCCACATCCTTTATTTCTTTCTGGGCGATGGACATAAGACGTTCTCTCAGAAGGGTATTGGGACTTACACCAAGTGAGTGAAAATGTTTCGTCATCTTGAGCATTAACAAGTTCCCACGTCGGTCCCAGTCAGTAAGTATAACCACTTTTTCATTCATCCGGGCAATGTTCTCACAAAAGTTCGAGAGCGAACGCTGTGTTGCTATCTCGAAGTGGCCTTTCACACCCAGCCTGTTGAGTGCCTGGACATCCCTTTTACCCTCAACTATAAGCACCGCATTTTCTTCCCCAAGCAAGACCAGTTCGGCCAATATCTCTTCGATGTTCTCAAGCCGCTTTTCATAAACCTGCAAAGGTGCCTTTAAAGTACGGTTCTGCCTGCTGTTATCGTCACGGGTCATAATATATATAGCTAATAGGATCAGCTGCTATGCCTGAGCCGGAAAACTGTCATTCAGTGGTATCCCCAAAGCTCTGACAGAGAATTAAGCATAATGTGATTAAAAGATGACTGTCAACGCATGCAGGTCCAAAGATCCCTTAGTGCGGATCCTAAAAACATATAAATTTAAAACAAGTGAAAGTAGCTACCTGCCGCCCGTGAAAGTTGACTGCTTTGGGATTAGGAGGATGCACGGCAGGATAAAGGCACTATCACTTGTAATAGCGAACGAATTCTTCGAATTGTTCGTAGTAAGCAGCTCTTGCTACCAGGTTTTGAAAGAAATCATCCATCTATTTCACCTCAGTTACTAGAAAGACATTCTGATTATATTAACTCAAGCCGAGCTAGGTGAAAGTATTCACACGATCAAGAAAGATTATCAAGATCCCTGCCCAGAACAGCCATAGCCCTTTCCCGGCTGACGCCCGTAAGCAGGACAGATTTCTTGGTATTCTTCAGGCCCGTAACGATACAGACATCTGCTTCCCGGACTCCGAACAGGGACGAAAAACCCTCCACCAGCTGCTCATTAGCCTTACCCTTCTGGGCGTTCTCCGAGAGTTTCACCTCGATCCTCTTCCTCCACGGATTATAGCCTCCCGGAATACATGTCCTCTTTGAGCCAGGTGTCACTTCGACATCTATAATGACACCGCCTGAAGCCACCTTTATCGCATCCTCAAAGGACATGAGACCACCGGGAATAATAGGAACAAAGAAGCAACCAGATCAGAAATGAAAAGGTCAATGTGATAATGCTGTCGCCCGGCGCACTAACTCCGGAAGTTCATCCTATGGGATCCCCGCTGTCCCTCCCAGTTTCCCTCGTGACAGGCTTTTGTCGCATTATCGTGTGTGTAGCGCATTGAGGTTGTCTGTACAATCACAGATAGGCTCTGCCATGCTCTCATGCAAGGACCTAGCAATACGCAGCTATACTTTATAGAAACAAATATATAAATTTAACGACATCTCGATGCATGAAAATACTCTATAGAGTGCTGGAACAATGTTCACTACAAGTATAAATACTGTCGCAATTATTTACAGAACAGGATGAGCATGACTACTGAACAGACAGTATACGGAACCATTATATACGGTCCTGAAATGGACACCATTCAAGGTTGCGTGGTCATCAGGGACGGAATCATCAGGGAAGTCTCGGAAGAGAAGAACGACTCAAAGAACATTATCGCACCGTGTTTTATCAATGCACATACCCACATCGGTGATTCAGTGCTCAAAGATCCCGTACTGGGGGAGTGCATAGATTACTGCGTAAAAAGAGACCTGAATGCTCTTGTGCGCCCTCCTGACGGACTGAAACATCAGGTGCTTAACAGGACCCCTCACCTCGAGCTTGTGAAAGCAATGGAACATTCCATCCGGGACATGCTCATGACAGGGACCTGCGCTTTTGCAGATTTCAGGGAGGGAGGACTCCAGGGAGTCCTTGCGCTCGAGGAAGCTGTCAAGGGACATGATATAGAGTGCATGAAGCTGGGAAGGCCAAGAAACCCTGATGCAGATACGGATGTGCTTCTCAGGGAGATAGAACAGTTGCTGGAAAGATCCCAGGGCATCGGGATGAGCGGAGCCAATGATGTGGATATGAAGGTGCTTGAGCAAATAAGAGCAAGTACAAAAGAAAAAAGGAAGATGTTCGCCATCCACGCAGGAGAGAACGGTAGAAGTGACATCGGGAAAGCTCTCTCCCTGGACCCCGATCTGTTGATACACCTTACCAAAGCTCAGGCAGGTGACCTGAAGGAGATTGCTGACCGCCAGATACCTGTTGTTGTGTGTCCGCGATCCAATTTCATAACGGGAGCAGGAAAGCCACCTGTTCAGGAAATGCTCAAAGAGGGCATCAGAGTGGCAGTGGGTACAGATAATGTCATGCTCAACTCGGCCAGCATGTTCCCGGAAATGGAGATATTGTCCAAGGTTTTCGGGCTGGAGGACAGACAAGTATTTATTATGTGTACGCTTATGGGTGCAGCAGTATTAGGACTTAAGACCTCCGGTTCTATCCTGGAAAAGAATGAAGCAAAAATAATGATCCTCAATGGAAATTCACATAACCTTGCAGGTGCAAGGAATCCTATCAGCAGTATTGTCAGAAGAGGAAGACCTGATGATATCCTGTCCACCATAATATGAAGTAAGTGTGTTCACTACGGAGAGGGACTATGAAAAGCGATCTCTACAAGAAGATTTTTATTGCAACCGATGGATCCGAACAGAACAAGAAGGCAGTCCAGCATGCACTGGAATTTGCCAAGACGTGCGGGGCTAAACTGTATGCAGGGTATGTTGTTGACACTGCTGCTTTTGCCTCCATACCTATGGATGCGGGATGGGAGATGATGTATGAACTCCTTCAAAAGGAAGCAAATGAGATAACATCATCAGTGGGAGAAAATGCACAGAAGGAAGGCATCCCTTTTGAAGCCGTTATCCTTGAAGGACATCCGGGAACAGAGATTGTTGATTTTGCAAATAAACAGGATATAGACCTTATAATCATGGGAACTCTTGGAAAGAGGGGGCTCGATCATTTCTTACTTGGAAGCGTTGCTGAAAACGTCATTCGTAATTCCAGCGTGCCAGTGCTTGTTGTGCGCGGCAGGTCCGGCAAGGAGTAAAGAGGGAGAAAAATATGCCAAAGAATGTAAAAGTTATGGATATAATGAGGACTGATGTTGCCTATGCAACTCTCCCGGGTTCCAGGGACGAGGTCCATAGTTTATTAAAAGAGAAGAGAGTGTCAGGAGTGCCGGTCCTCAAGGACGGCAAGGTCGTGGGAATCGTCAGCAGGGCAAACCTGCTGAAAAACCCGGAAGAAGAGCAACTTGCTCTGCTTATGACCCGTAACCCCATAACAATTGAACCCCATGTAGACATAACTGTTGCATCGAAGATCCTTCTGGAGAGTAATATCAGAAGACTCCCTGTTGTTGAAGACGAGAAACTTGTTGGCATACTATCAGTTGCCGATATAATAGCAGTGCTCGCTGAAATGAATATCGTTGAGCATGTTGGCCAGTACCTGAGCCCTTCTTCGGTACCCGTGTGGACCGATACGCCCCTGAACGTTGTTGCGAGGATCATGGAGCTTGCAAGGACAAAAGCGGTCCCTGTGATTGACAGCCACCTTGAAGTGGTAGGCATTATCACAGACAGGGATATAATCAATGCAAGTATCATCGAGGATACCGTGGAGATGGCTGACATGTCCAATGGTGCGGATGATGACGAGTGGACCTGGGAATCCATGAGAGATACCATGAGCATCTATTACAGCGTATCCAGGGTGAAGGTCCCGTCGGTACCCGCAAAGGACATCATGGTCAAGGACCTGGTAAAGGCGGCCTACATCTCAGGCATCAGTGAGTGTGCTCTCAAGATGAAGCGCAACAGGATAGACCAGATCCCTATAGTGAACGCAAACCAGAGGTTCCTGGGCCTGCTAAGGGACCGTAACCTCCTCAAAGCGATCGTGAACAGTGACTGATACCGGACCTTCTTCCAGAAGGCCCGCACTTACTCTTTTTCCGGTACAGGATATGGTCATAATGGAAAGACCTTTTGTATTCATCAACTCGGCAATGTCGGCTGACGGGAAGATATCCACCAAGGAGAGAAAACAGGTGAGGATATCCGGAAAGGCGGATTTTGACAGGATGGATTCACTTCGTGCCTCATCGGATGCCATTATGGTGGGTATCGGGACAATACTGGCCGATGATCCGAGCCTTACTGTCAAATCCCAGTGCAGAAAGCTCGAACGCAAACAGGCAGGACTGGAGGAGAACCCTGCCAGGATAGTGGTGGACAGCAAGGCAAGGACACCCCTCGACGCAGACATTCTCATCAAGGGAGAGGGTATGAGGATAATAATCGTATCAAGATCCGCGCCTGCCTACAGAGTGGAAAAACTTAGGGAGAAAGCAACTGTTGTCTGCGCCGGCGATAGTGAAGTAGACCTTGCTGCAGCGATGGGAAAACTTAAGGAAAGGGGGATAAAGAGGCTCATGGTCGAAGGAGGGGCTACCCTCAACTGGGGGATGCTTTCTGCTGGCCTGGTGGATGAGATATATACCTTCATAGGGAATCTAATTATAGGCGGCAGAACAGCCCCTACATTTGTGGATGGTGATGGATTTCCCGAAAAGGGGATACTGAAACTCGACCTGCTGGGCGTCGAGAGGATGGATGAAGGATTTCTCTGCAGGTGGAAAGTACTGCCTGCACCCTAAGCAGGGCCATACACGGCCTGCCGTCAAAGCAACGGCTGTACTATCCAAAGAGATATTTATCCGGAAGTCAATATGGATTTAGTTATCAGGGGGAACGACATGCATAAAATGATCCTGCGTCTCCTCATTCTTACTGCCCTGGTGCTGGCTGCCGGGGGGTGCATAGGAAATGAAGGAAGTGGCACTAACACATCATCTGGGAATAACGAGAGCATGATAACCGTAAGCAGCCTGCGCGATATAAATCGGGCTCTTGAGGACGGGCCCGTGCTTGTCGAGATAGGCTATGACGGGTGCCCTGCATGCAAAGCCCAGAAACCTATTATGGAAGAGATCGCTGCAGAGTATAAGGGCAGGGCCAGCGTGATGTACATTGACACAAAAAAGGTAGGAGTTCTGGGATTCAGTGTGAGCTACGTACCGGACTCGTTCGTCATAACCGGCATCGAGGATCAGCAGTACGTTTACATGAGACTCGATGGCCAGGCGACCACGAACAGGGAAGAGGCGAGATTTACAGGGCTTACCAGAAAGGCAGTGCTTACGCAGACTCTTGGCCATGCCCTGACAGAGCGCAACGGAACGAGCCCCTGAAACAGAATTATGTCTCTTGATACTCTCACATTGGGGCCGATAGCTTCCTTTCTAGCAGGCGTTGTAAGTGTGCTCTCACCCTGCGTTCTGCCGCTGCTTCCGGTCATCCTGGCATATTCAACCGGAGAAGGTAAGCTACGGCCACTTTTCATTGTAGTGGGCCTTAGCATATCATTCACCCTCATGGGCATCATGACCTCAGTTTTTGGAGCGGCATTGTTCTCCCACATAGGAACCTTACGGATACTTGCAGGACTGCTGATAGTGGCATTCGGCATATCCATGCTCCTGGATATGGACATATTAAGCATCCTGACACCTTACACCCGCAATATACACGTACATAGAGGAAGCATGTTCGGGGGCTTGCTCCTTGGCGCCTCACTGGGAATTGTCTGGATACCCTGTGTCGGGCCAATCCTTGGCTCAATACTTGCTGCCGTTGCCCTCGAAGGCGGGATGGCTTACGGTGCATCAATGTTGTTCATCTACTCCATGGGCTTTGCAATCCCCATGCTGGTCATAGCGTACTCAGCAAACATATCGTCTGCAAGGCTTAGCAGGATAGCCAGGTATGGTGCCTTTATTAAAAAGGCTGCAGGAGCATTACTTATTGTTGCAGGTTCATGGATGGTGTATACCAATACTGCAGCTCTCTATGTGTGAAACTAAGGAATCTAAAAAAAAGATTAAAGAAGAAGTGTGCCTTATTCTGTTGCACACTTGCACTTACACTTGGTTTCATTTGCGATCGCAACAAGTTCGTTGACACAGGCAACTGCCATTGGAGTTCCGCCGCGTGTCCCGACACATGTGATCGAAGGGACATCCATGCTCCTGACAGCTTCCTTGGATTCTGCCGCATTGACAAAACCCACAGGTGTGCCTACGATGATAGCGGGCCTGATGCCACTCTCGATCATCCTGCATACAGCAAAAGCGGCAGATGGTGCATTGCCGATAGCGACAATAGATCCTTCGAGCATGTCCCTGCATTTCAGGAAACCTGCAGCGGTCCTTGTAATACCGTACTTGCGGGCAAGTTCTGCATCCTCATCCTTATCGAGCACGCAGATTATCTCACACTTATGCCCCATCTTGGTGATCCCTGCCTTGACCATATTGATATCAACAAGAATAGGAGCACCTCTTTTGATGGCTTCCACGCCTGCTTTGACAGGATCGTTGACAAAGCGCATGATATCTGCAACAGCCGGGTCACCGGTTGAGGTAACACAGCGTTGTTTTATGCGATCCTCAACTGTCTCATCACCCACAAGCTTGCGGGCGATGTTACGGCTGGTCATGTAAATTGCCTTTGCCTCATCGGTCTGTGAGCCAAGGTCATTACAGATAGCGACTAGCTCCGGGTCGATCTCAGTGGTCATCTCCACAAGGTCTTCGATACCCTCATCTGTCTTTCTGGGTTCAGTAGTCATATTTCCTGTGATACCCCCTTGGAGTGATTATGCGTTTGCCATAAGGCGTGTCCCATATACGGGAATCGTTCGTGCCGATAAGGATAGTGGTGCTCATGTCCACCCAGTCATTATAATTGAGGACCTCGCCAAGTGTCGTGACAATGTAGTCCTGGTCCTTATCCCTGAGGGCGTTCTTTACAAGGCCCACCGGAACAGAATCCTCCTTATGGCGCCTGATTATCTCGACAGCCCTTGAGAAATTGGAGTTGCGCTGACGGCTTTTCGGGTTGTAGAGAGACATTACGAAGTCTGCGGATGCTGCAGCGTCAAGCCTTTTCTCGATGACCTCCCAGGGAGTCAGCAGGTCGCTGAGGCTCACCGTGCAGAAATCATTGACTATGGGCGCACCCAGCACACTGGCTGCTGCAGTGATGGCTGTTACTCCGGGCAGCACCTCGATCTCAACCTTGAGGTTGGCATGTTCCGCAACCTCAAGTACAAGACCGGCCATGCCGTATATATTGGCATCCCCGCCGCTTATCATGGAAACAACATTGTCCTGTGCAAGCTCCACTGCCTTACGTGCGCGGTCGACTTCCTTGCCCATTGCACTGCGCACTATGTTCTGCTTATCCAGCAGGCTTGCCATCTGATCGAGATATGTACCGTTACCGACAACATAATCGGAACTGGTTATGACCTCTCTTGCCTTTACCGTAAGCTGTTCCACGGAACCCGGACCTATACCTATGATGTACAGCCTTCCTTTGCCGGACGCTTCATTCTGCGATTGCGATTGTGACCCTACCATAAACCTTCTTCCTTAGTATCAGTTCTTTTTTTTCCGATAGCGCCAGTGCAGCCGGTTCTGCCACACCTGTAAGCCCGAAGCGTTTTGCCTGGGAAGCAGACGGCGCATCATACCTGTTCAATTCATCATGATCTATGAACCTTAATTCGAGCCCAAGGACGCTTGCTGCCTCATGCAGGCCCTCTTCGTCCTCTTTTAACTTTGCGGATGCAAGTACCTGCACCTCAGCAATGTCCCTGCCAAGCTCTGCCAGAGCATTCCTGATGGCGTCCACTGCCTCCTGACTGCTGACGCCCCTGCGCGCTCCGATGCCGATTATCATGAGTTCTCTGCCTTTTCTTTTTTCAGGACGGACACGTCATCACCTACAATGACGATCTTCGGCCCTTTTATCTCAAGGACTTCCACATCCTGCTCCAGCAGGGCGCAGTTGACTTGCACAGTAGAGGGCTTGTTAACGATATCACAGCCAAGGGACTTGGCAATACCTTCCACGGAATTGCGGTTGTGCACTTCCGTGGCCGTGGTGATGACCGGCACAGGCCCGATCTCGGAGATCTTACGGACCAGCTCGTTGCCGCCGTGATGGCCTCCAAGCAGGGAAATGGCGAAGTTCATATTGGAATCCACCACCACTACAGCCGGATCCTTCCATTTGTCCTGGACGAGTGGTGCTATATCACGCACCACTATCCCGGTGGCAAAGACCGCCACGATGGAATCGTATTCCTCAAATGCCTTCCTGAAGATGTCCTTGTCGTACATCAGGACATCGGCTTCCAGGTGCCTGCCAAGACGCTGTGCCACTTCGAGATTGCGCTCAAATGTTATGACAGCGGTTCTTGTGCCACTCCGTATAGGTAAGACCTCCCGTAGTTCACAGGGTCCACGACTCCGCCGATAAGTATCATGGCCGAGCGCTTGATGCCTGCTTCCTTTACCTTGCCTGCAATATCGGCTACCGTACCCTTGATGATTTTCTGGTCAGGCCATGAGGCATGGAATACCACTGCCACAGGGGTTTCCGGCGGATACTCCACTTTTTCCATGATCTCCTCTATCTTCTGGGTGCCCAGGAAGACGGCCATGGTGGCGTTGTGCCTGGAGAGCTCCTTGATCTGGTCCTTTTCCAGTGTCTGCCCTGCAGGACGGGTGATGATGAGGGTTTCGGAGATATTGTTCAGTGTCAGCTGGGTCTGGAGAGCCGCAGCCGTAGCGAAAACCGAGGAAACACCCGGGATAATCTCTATTTCCACTCCAGCTTCCTTCAGCTCTGCCATCTGCTCCACGATGGAACCATAGAGAGAGGGGTCGCCACTGTGCAGCCTTACTACCTTCTTGCCGGCCTTGAGGTTGTCAAGGATGAGCTTGTTGGTCTCGTCCAGGGTCAGGCCGTAGCTGTCGATCTTTTCCCCTCCGGAGTAGTCAAGCACCTTGGGGTTCACAAGGGACCCTGCGTATATTACCAGGTCCGCCTCTTCCAGTAATTCACGGCCCGCAACGGTTATGTACTTCTCATTGCCCGGTCCCGAGCCTACAAAGTATACCTTATTGTCCGTCATTATGATGATCCTCCGAGTCACTCCTTTTCCGCGAAGATGATGCTGAAATAGTTACCCTTCTCGGGGAACTTATCCTGTTCCTTTATTATCACTTCTTCCGGGCTGAAGAGCCTCTCTGCGAATATGAACTTGCTGAAGCCTTCCTTCTTGTAGGAGTCCATGATATCAAGGGGCCTGCTGGCTTTGAGCCTTATACGGTACTTGCTGTCGGAGCCATCGCTTACTTCAAAAGAGGCATCCACCTCTGCACCTGTCTGTGCGGCAAAGGAGGTAATGGAACTTATACCCGGAATGGTCGCAGTCTCCACATCAGGATAGAGCCTGTTCATCACGCGCTTCAGGTGAGTGAATGTTGAGAAGAAGTTCGGGTCACCGATAAGACCAAAGGAAACAAGCTTATCCCTGGATTCCCCCGCTATCATTTCCGCATTCTTCTTCCAGACCGCGTTTAGCACATTATAATCGGTCAGCATGGGGAAGTCCAGTATCTCGGCTTCCGCATAGGGTGCCACCAGTTCCGCTGCAAGGCGGCCGGGAACATAGACCTTGTAGCTTTTTTTCAGGGTTTCGACAGCTTTCAATGTCAGAAGTTCCGGGTCACCGGGTCCAAGTCCTACTCCAACAAGCATTTTTAGATCACCATACGCTTAATATTGAGCTTACCATAGCTTTACCATAAGTTGATTGTAAGTTAACTATAATTACGATAATGATTACCGCTAATAACCACCCTGTCAGTTTATGCCTGACCTGCCTACAACAATATAAACAGGGTTCTCAGGCTTGAACATTGTCTCGCCGGTCAGGGGAGCACCACGCGAAACTATAACGTGCAGTACCTCATCGAATAAGCCAAGTTCTTTTAACTTGTTTATTACATTTACGACTGTTTCTATCCTGACAGCATTCACTACGATGCTTCGGGCCTTCTTCTCCGCAAGCACTTCAAGCACCCTGGAAATATTCTTGGTGCCGCCTATGAATGCACAACCAATGCTTCCAACAGGCTGCCTGCTCAGGATATCCGAAGACTCGCCTGAGTATAGGGTCACGTTATCCACATTAAAAGAGCTGAAGTTCGTCCTTGCAACCTCAATTGCCTCTTCCCTGGCATCGATGGCATGTATCCTCAGATCACGCACAATTTTATTAGCTTCGATAGATACAGCACCTGTGCCGCAGCCGATGTCGAAAAAACTGTCCCCATTTTTTAAATCAAGTTTAGATAGGGATATTGCAATTATCTCTGGTTTTGTAGGTCCGCCACTTACATGCAAAAGTTCAGTCATGTTCCACCTTAACTAAGATAAACTGGATTTATTACTAAGATTAACCGGAGTTAAGTAGATATAAGTTGTCCCTCATAAAACTGTTGGACTATTACAAGATTCAAATTAAATTAACTTAAAGTCCACTTGAAGGGTTGTTGCAAATGGCAGATGGTAAAAAAGCAAAGAAATTACTGGTCCTTGGTACTGCATCAGATGTCGGAAAGAGCATAATGGTCACCGGGCTTTGCAAAGTCCTTTCCAGGAAATACAAGGTAGCGCCTTTCAAGGCCCAGAACATGAGCCTGAACTCCTGGATAACAAAGGACGGCGAGGAAATAGGTATCGCGCAGGCGATACAGGCCAAGGCAGCAGGTGTTGAGCCCACAGCCGACATGAACCCCGTGCTCCTCAAACCCAAAGGGGACAGGACATCCCAGGTGATAGTGCTGGGCGAGCCATATGCCGACAAATCTGCCGGCAACTATTACGATTCCATTGAGGAAATGCACGGTGTGCTCAGGGGCGCACTTGAGAGACTTGAGTCAGAATACGAGCTGATAGTCATGGAAGGCGCAGGCGGAGCTGCCGAGATCAACCTTTATGATCGTGACATTGTGAATGTGGGTACTGCCAGGATAACAGGCGCACCCATCATCCTTGTGGGTGACATAGAGTCCGGTGGCGTCTTTGCCAGCCTTTATGGTACCAAGGCCCTGCTGCCAAAGGACGTGAGCCAGCAGATCAGGGGATTCGTTATCAACAAGTTCAGGGGAGACCCTGCAATCCTCGAGCCGGGCCTGCGGCAGCTTGAGGAGCTTACAGGCGTGCCCGTGCTGGGAGTGCTACCCTATTACAACCTCAAGATACCTTCCGAGGATTCCATGGCCATACGCAAGAAGAAAAAGGGGCAGGAAAGGAAGGAAAGTATCAACGATGTGGATATTGCGGTCATCCGCCTGCCCAGGATATCGAACTTCACTGATTTCGAGCCATTGGAAAGGATCGCGCACGTGCGCTATGTCAATCTCGATGAGGATCTGGGCAAGCCGGACTGCGTGATAATACCCGGCACCAAGAACACAGTCAGCGACCTGCTCGATCTCAGGGAAAGCGGCATGGATGCACAGATACAGGAACTCTATGGCAGGGCCCCTATATTCGGCATCTGTGGCGGTTACCAGATGCTTGGGAGGAACATACATGACTCCGGCGTGGAGAACGGAGTGGAGGCGTACTACGATGGTCTTGGCCTGCTTGATACGGAAACAGTCTTCGGGGAATACAAGAAGATGACCACGCAGGTGCGCAAGGAAGTTGTTGCCGGGGGCCCCATATTCAGCCACATAAAGGGACAGGAGGTCTGGGGTTACGAGATACACATGGGTGCCACTAAGACCTCAAGCACTGTTTTCGGTAACGATGGCAGCATCGACGGAAGCGGCACCGTTGTGGGCACCTATCTGCACGGCCTCTTCGAGAATGCAAACGTCAGGCGCGCCCTCATGATATATCTGACAGAGAAGAAGGGCATCGAGTACCTGCCGGAAGTTGTCATGACCGAGGAGGAGGCCTACGAGGAGCTTGCCGGGGTCGTGGAAAGCTGCCTTGACATGGAAAAGATATACAGGATAATCGAAGAGCAGGAATAGTACTGCTCTTCCCTGCAATTAGTCCCTGACACCCGATCGCATGTCAGGGCTTTCAATCCTTTTCTATCCTTATATACACACTGTCTGCAATCTCTTTGTCCACAGCATATCTTGTGTGGTTAAGATCGAAGACGTATGAGGGATACGACTGGACAAGGTTCACCGGGATGCCAGGAAGCACGCCCATCGCAAGCATTTTCTGCATTTTCTGCTCTTCCCTCATGTCAAAATAAGCGATCCTGCCTCTTTGCCCGCTTTTCAGTGCAGAGAGAGGTGCGACCACATGCTCAAATTCTTCCCTTGCTTTCCTGCAGCATTCACCTTCAGGAATCGGCTTCCCATGAGGACATGTGCGCGGATGCCCCAGCAGTATGCATACATTCTCATCAATGCCCCTGTGCAGTATATGTTCGAACTCGCAGGCAGAACTCCTTACATGTTGCTTCTTTGTGTTGAGCACGTCGACAAGAAGCCTCTCCGCCAGCCTGCGTCTTCTTACAACAGTCCTGCCGCTGGAATCGCCTTCTTCAGAAAACCTGGCATGAGAGCCGGACAGTATGATATTGCCGGACTCAAGCAACTCCCTGATGACAGCTGAAGTCCCTTCAAGGCCAAATGATGCCAGGTCCATTGAATCGTTCTTCTCTTCATTGATATGCACCCACATCCTCTCAAGAATGTTCTCGGCATCCTCACTTACTTTCATTTGAATATCCCTCTGATGAATTTTTCCAGTTTTGTCTCCGGTGCGATCTCATACCCGCAGTTGGGGCAACGTTGCATGTTGCATGAACTGAACCTCCCGCAACCTGAGCATTTCGACCGGTCAGGCTCATCGAACTCCTTACCGCAAAGAGGACATCTCACAGTACCACCCCGAATGCAGTGAGGAAGTGGTTCACAAGGAACCCTACAGCAAAGGCACCCGGGAAAATGAAGGATGCCATAGCAAGAGCTGTTTTGACCCCTCTTTCCTTTACGGTCACAAGGAACTGGGCTATGCACGGCATGAACAGTGTCAGCGTGATGGAGGCAACCACAAGGTTCACTCCTGTAAGCACCCCTGCACCATACATATCGAAGAGGCCGGCAGCACCGAAATCCCTCCTGAAGAAACCGTAGAAGAACATGAGCCCCGCTTCAGCCGGAAGGCCTATCCATTGAGAAGGATATCCCAGCAGGCGAACCGCTATATCGAACAGACCGATAAGCCGGCCAATCCATATCATTACGCTTGCGAGCACGAAGAGAGGAAGGACTTCAAGGAAATACCACTGCATCCTTGAATAGGTCTTCACGATCACGTTCGAGAGTTTTGGAAGCCTCAGGGGCGGCATTTCAATAAAGAAACTGGGTTTTTCCCCTGGGATGACCTTTGATGCAAGATAACCGATCACTACAAGTTCAAGACCTATCACGATAGCCCATATCGCCAGTGCCGCCGGGCTGAATGACAATACACCCAGTATTACACCCAGTTGTGCCGAGCATGGGATTGCCAGAGCCAGCAGCATGTTTGAAATAAGCTTTTCCCGCCTGGTTTCGAGGGTTCGGGTGACCATGGTTGCCATGGTGGCGCACCCGAATCCAAGCACCATCGGGATAACAGCCCTTCCACTCATGCCCATTTTCTTGAAAACACGATCTATGAGCATTGCAAGCCGGGGCAGATAGCCGGTATCCTCTATAATGGAGAACACGATAAAAAAAGCCCCTACCAAAGGCATGATGAGTGCTATGGCATACGTCAGCGCCTGTGTGAATATCCCGTACTCTCCTATAAACAGATCCTGTACGACCGGATATGGGACAAGTGCAGTGAAATTCCCGATCACCCATGGATTAATGTGCTCACCAAATAGTGTGCTTTCAAGATAGTCCACGACAGTCCCGGCTGCAAATCCTCCTACGAACTTATACAACCCAAAGTACAGCACAAGCATTAATATCGGAATGCCGGTTACAGGCCGTATGAGAAGCCTGTCTATGCGCTCACCGAGAGACAGGTGAGTGCCGTTTTGCTTCATTCTATGGTTTTCATCCGCTGAAACCTCAGTTGTCATGACAGAATCGGTGATCCCATTGACAAAAACCTGTCTTTCCATGGTCATTACATAGTTGAGAGGATCTGAGTACTCCTTTTCGGTGCCTTCGACTATTTTCTCTATCGCTGCTATATCCTCACCTTTCTGCCTCACCTTCTCGAGTGCAAGCCTGTCATTGAGAAGAAGCAACTGTGCAAGCGCTTTTTTCGAGACGCCGTATTCAGACCTGAGGAGTGCGGATATCGAATTGACGGCATGTGTTATTCCCCTGCCATACTCCACCTTACTGGCAACATATCCGGGCTCGTAGGCTGATATTGTTGCTTCGAGCCTGTCCAGCCCTTCTCCCGTGATCGAAGTTGTGCAGACCACCGGGATTCCTAGCTTCTGCTCAAGCCGAGCTGCGTTGATACGTATCCCCCTGCTCCGGGCCTCGTCCATCATGTTCAGGACGAGTATGAGCGGAACCTCAGCATCTATCAGCTGGAGCGTGAGAGGGAGCATGCGCTGAAGATTCTTGGCATCGATCACATGCAGGTAAACAAATATCTTGTTATCGAACAGGTAGTTCTGCGAAACCCTTTCTTCGTCTGTGATCGGTTGAAGTGAGTACATCCCGGGAGTATCTATTATCTCGTACTCTTTCCCGCACAGCTTTCCTTTGCCTGTGCTTACGGCTACGGTAGTGCCAGGATAATTGGAAACCACTGCATAACTGTCCGAGAAGTGATTAAAGATCACACTTTTCCCTACATTGGGATTCCCTATCAGGACTATTTTCTCAAGGTCGCTTTGGCTATTGTTTTCTAAGTTGCAGCAACTTTTCTTACTAAAAAAGGTTAACATTTTTTACACGCCTCATAATTGTAGTCATACCTATAATTGCTGCAATAGTTAGTTTAAGCATATAAGTGTTTGTGCACCTAACAATTTTAGCATGATATAAGAGAGCATGTGTACCCCATAGGTATATATACCATAATGCCATCTTTAATCAATAGTGTACAATAATATACATTAGTGCTTTAGAGGGTGCTTGGATGATGAAGACTTATATCAAGAAAGTAAGTGAAGGGCAGGACCTGACAATAAAAGAAGCTGAGGATGCTATCACACAGATATTGACAGAGTCCAATGACGCCCAGATCGCGGGTCTGCTCATGGCCCTGAAAATGAAAGGAGAATCTGCAGATGAGATTGCCGGATTTGCCCTTGGCATGAAAAAGGCAGCTAAGCTCATCTATCCGGAAGTCGAAGGGACCCTTGTTGACATTGTAGGTACCGGAGCCGACAGGCATAACACAATAAACATTTCAACCGCTTCGGCCATTATCACAGCTGCAGCCGGAGTCCCCGTAGCCAAGCACGGCAACCGCTCAATTACCTCACTTTCCGGAAGTGCGGACGTGCTAAAGGAGCTTGGCATACAGGTAGATAAAGCACCTGAAGAGGTAAGTCAGAGCATAGAGGACATAGGCATCGGCTTCATGTTCGCTCCCGTCTTCCACCCTTCGATGAAGAGAGTTGCAGGTATCAGACAGGAGCTGGGCAGGACTGTATTCAACATCCTTGGCCCACTTACGAATCCGGCCAATGCGAAGGTGCAGCTGGTAGGCGTCTTCGACAGGAAGCTATGCAGGACCATGGCAGAGGTCCTGAAGAAGATGGGGGTCGAGAGGGCAATGGTGGTCCATGGGGACGGCATGGACGAGATATCCACCCTTGCGGAGACCTGCGTGGCCGAACTTCGGGACGGCAAGATCAGAACATATACCCTGACGCCGGAAGAGCTTGGCGTCAAGAGGGCAAAGGCCACAGATATTGTCGGCGGCACGCCCAGGGAGAATGCCCGCGACATCATATATGTCCTGAGAGGCGAGAGGGGACCAAAGAGGGACATCATCGCAGTTAATGCTGCTGCCGCACTTTACCTTGCAGGCCGGACCGATTCGATAAAAGAGGCCATCCCTCTCGTTGAGGAAACTATAGACAGCGGTAAGGCACTTGGGAAGCTAATACAATTCTGCGATGATGAACATGTCTATGAGGCACTGAATGAGACACATGCCAAAAGTGAAGATATGCGGTATGCGGTGTGCTGAAGACATAGACATGGCTGTCAGATGCGGAGCCGATGCAGTGGGTTTCATCACAGATGTCCCCGTACAGACCCCAAGGAAGGTCGATTCGGGAACCGCATCCTGCCTAATGGCACATGTGCCCCCGTTTGTAGACTCGGTAATGGTGATCATGCCGGACAGTGCCTCACACGCTCTGGAGCTTATCGGAAAAGTGCGCCCGGATGCCATCCAGATACACAATGACCTGGGGATCGGAGACATTGGTACTATCAGGGATGGGCTGCAAGGCTCAAGGCAGAGGATTATTAAGACCTTCACAGTGCCTGCAGACACCGGGAAGAAGGCACATGGACTCATAGCAGAGATAGAAGCACTCACCGATACAGGACTGATAGATGCCGTATTGCTAGACTCTGCAAAGGCCGGGATGAGCGGCGGTACTGGACTCACCCATAACTGGTCAGTGAGCAGGGAAATCGTGGAGAGCATGGATATTCCGATAATACTTGCCGGCGGGCTGAAGCCGGAGAACGTCCGTCATGCCATTGATGAGGTCAGGCCCTTTGCAGTGGATACTGCTTCCGGTGTCGAGACGGACGGAAAGAAAGATCCTGCAAAGGTATGCAGGTTCATAAAAGAAGCAAGGTGTACCAATGCCTGATTTTGATCTTAGTAAGGAAGAGTTCATATCCCTTGCAAGGGACTCGCAGAAACCCGCGATCGTGCAGCTTATGGCAAAGGTGGAGAGCGTATGCACCCCGCTCCAGTTATACGCAACCCTGCAGAACGCAGGACACTCTTACCTCCTTGAATCTGTCGAGAAGGAGAAAAGACATGCCAGGTACTCTTTTGCAGGCTCCGAGCCTGAGATAGTGGTGTCCATAAAGGATAGCTTCCTGACAATCGAATGCCAGATAAGCTCCGAACTCTCACAATACATATACAGGAGGGTGAAGGCCATGGGCCCGACCGAGTCCCTTATCGGGGGCAGGTACAGGGTAAGGATAGAGGAAGGCAGGGACGCACTGGATGCATTCCGTGACATCTTCCCGACAAGCAATGACACCGTCCTGCTGAACCGGAAGCGTTTTGACAGGCAGACATTCCTTGGAGGGGCCATCGGATACAACAGTTACGATCTCGTTTACGGTTCCTGGTTGGGGACAGACAAAAAGCCCGATGCAGACACTCCGGACATGCACTTTGCCATTATGACCAAGACCTTTGTGTTTGACCACATAACCGGTGAAACCTATATAGTCATTACACCATTCGTGACAGAGGAGAGCAATCTTGAGGCAGTGTACGAGCACGCCTGCGCGGATGCAAGACTGATGGAGAGATCACTGCACATGGCAGCAGTCATTGGCATAAGCGACAGCATCCTCGGGATAGTCGATTCGGAGGAACCTGTTGCCGATACAGACCAGGAGACCTTCGAGAAGGCTGTCCTCCGGGCAAAGGAACACATCATTGACGGGGACATATTCCAGATAGTGCTTTCAAGGAGATACACTGTCCGGATGAGCCAGACCCCGCTGCAGCTATATATCAGGCTGAGGAATATCAACCCGAGCCCTTACATGTATATCTTCAATTTCAGGGATATAGGCATCGTAGGTGCAAGCCCCGAAACCCTGATGACAGTCTATGACAGGAGGGTGATCACCAACCCCATAGCCGGAACCTGTCCCAGGGGCAGCACCGAGGAGGAGGACAGGACACTTGCCTCCCGGATGCTCGATGATGAGAAGGAGAGAGCCGAACACATAATGCTGGTGGACCTCGGGCGCAACGATGTGAGGATGGTATCAAAGGGCGGCACTGTAAATGTCGATGACCTGATGAGCGTCATCATGTACTCCCATGTGCAGCATATCGAAAGCACTGTGAGCGGGGAGATGAGGGACGAATGCGACCAGTTCGACGCCACAAGAGCCATCTTCCCTGCAGGCACACTGTCAGGCGCACCCAAGGTCCGGGCAATGGAAATCATCCACAGGCTGGAGACGGCATCAAGAGGTATCTATGGCGGAGGGGTCGGCTACTATTCATGGAACGGGGACGCCGACTTTGCCATTGTCATAAGGACAGTGCTTATCAAGCAGAACACAGCCTATGTCCAGGCTGGTGCGGGGATAGTTGCGGACTCAGAACCTGCTTACGAGTTTCAGGAAACTGAGAGAAAGATGGCCGCCATGATAAAAGCCATAGGAGGGAAATAATGAGAGTGCTGTTCATCAATAACAGGGATTCCTTCGTCTGGAACCTTGTGGACTACGTTTCCGTTTTCGAGCCGGATACCGTGGTAGTCCCCAACACGATCCCGCTAGAAGAGATCAGGGAAATGGAGCCTGATGCCATTGTTATATCTCCAGGACCGGGCACCCCTCATAAGCCTGCAGACGCCGGGAAGTGTCTGGAGATTATCAGGGAATTCGGGCCCAGAATACCGGTCCTTGGGATCTGCTTTGGCCACCAGGCCATAAATGCCGCCTTTGGGGGCACCATAGGACATGCAAAGGGCGGGCCTGTCCATGGGAAGACTTCCGATATCAGCCATCAGGCCTCTGAGCTCTTTGAGGGACTGCCGGAAACCTTCAGAGGAGGGAGATATCACTCTCTGGCAATAGATGAACTGGCGGAGGAATTGAGAGTGACTGCAATAACTGCAGACGGCATTATTATGGCTGTCGAGCACAGCGAGTTCCCTGTCTATGGAGTGCAGTTCCATCCTGAGTCCATCCTGACAGAAAGCGGCATGCGCATCATCGGTAACTTCCTGAGGATAGCGGGCATGGATAAAGATTAAGCCTTTGCAGGCTTATGGGCTATTATGCTTGTAGGGATCACAGGAACACCCGGCACCGGGAAAACAGCAGTCAGCAGTCTGCTTGAGAGCAGGACACCTTACCGAGTTGTCCACCTCAATGAATTGATCAAGGAGGAGAAATTGTACTCGGAAGTGGATACCGAGAGGGACTGTGTGGTCGCCGATATGGACCTTGTCGAGAGGCGTGTGGGGGAAATGGAGGACACCAATAACATCACTGTTCTTGACAGCCATCTCTCCCACCATATTGCCAACAGCGTCATAGTCCTGAGAACAAAGCCTGAGGTGCTCAGGGTAAGGCTGCAAAAAAGGAAGTACTCCGCCGAAAAAGTCCAGGAGAACCTTGAAGCGGAAGCCCTTGATATAATTCTCTGCGAAGCTGTGGACTGGTGCGATAATGTCTTTGAGATAGATACCACATCCCGGTCCCTTGAGAGAACCTTTGATGACATTGTAGCTATTCTTGACGGCCTTGCCGCGGATCAGCAGGAGAAACTGGCTGCCAGATACGGGCCGGGTTCTGTGGACTGGAGCGAGGAGTTTTTCAATCAGAGCTAGATGCGCTTTTTTGCCAGGCCACCCCCAGAGATATCCTGTCAAAGGCTCCCGGCAGACTGTGGCCTTGCAGGAATAATGAATGTGAAAGTACTGCCGTTATCTGGCTCACTGTCAACCCATATTCTTCCTCCGTGCATCTTCACATACTCCCTGACCAGCATAAGCCCAAGGCCTGTACCCCCATAATTGCGGGATGTTGAGCCATCCACCTGAACAAAGGGCTCGAATATACGCTCCCTCTCCTGTTGGGGAATACCGATACCGGTGTCACTTACGGAAATCCTTATGCAATCCCCCTCAGGAACAGCCATGATAGTTACTGCCCCGCCCTCGGGCGTGAATTTGATGGAGTTCTCCACAAGATTGTACAGTATGCTCTTGAACTTCTCCACATCGGCAGTTATCTCGATAAGGCTGCTGTCTATGTCTGAACTAAGTTCTATCCTTTTCCTGAGTGCCATGGGATTCAGAACCGTGTATGTATGCTCAACTGCAGAGCGAAGGTTCAGGCGGTCCGGCCTCATGCACATCTTTCCCGAGTCGATGCTGGATATATCCAGTATCTTATTGATCAGATGAAGTAGCTGATTGCCGCTGTGATTGATCGTGGATATGTACTTCTTTTGCGTTTCGTTCAAACCCGCGGACAACTCCTCAATCAGGATATCCGAAAAGCCTATCACTCCACTCAGAGGTGTCCTGAGCTCATGGCTCATATTTGAAAGGAACTCGCTCTTGCTGCGGCTGGCATCCTCAGCAGCTATCCTTGCCACAAGCATCTGTTCTTCTGCCCGCTTGCGCTTGCTTATATCAACGTATGTTCCCACTGCCCTGTGAGGCACACCCCGCCCGTCCACCCTGAAGGACCTGCTGCGGCCGGTCACCCATACCCATTTACCGGACTTTGACCCCATGCGATAATCCATTTTGAAATACTGCAGGGTCCTGAGGTGGGCCAGCAGGGATTCGAGCACCACATCCCGTTCATCGGGGTGCAGGAGATCTGACCAAGTATCGAAGGTCATGGGGAGTTCGCCGGGTTCGTAGCCGAGGATGGTGTACCATTTAGGACTGAAATAGGTCTTATTGCTGTCCATGTCCCAGTCCCAGAAACCATGTTCTGAAACCTCCATGGCTAGCTGCAGCTGTTCCTCGCTCTCCCTGAGAGCATCTTCTGCCCGCTTGCGGTCCGTGATATCCCGGGCAGCTGCATAGATCAGACCATCCTTTAGCGAGGATTTCCATTCTATCCACCTATAAGAGCCATCAATGCACCTTAAGCGGTTGGCAAAGCCTGATACTTCCTGACCCGTTTTCAGGGCAGAGCATACATCTATTGCCGCATTGGCGTCTTCGGCATGGACAAAGTCCAGAAATGACCTTCCCTCCAGCTCCCCGATACTGAAACCTAGCACCCTTTCCCATGCCTTGTTAAGGCGTATGAAGAAACCGTCTGTGCTTACTATAGAGAACATGTCAAGAGCGTTATCGAAATAGTTGTTCAGCTCTTCCTTCTTCTGGGCAAGTTCCTTCTCAGCCTGGTCTCTTGAGAGGCGCATCTTCTTCTTTTCAAGCGCCTCACGTACAGCATAGGGGAGCCGTTTTGTATGCTCTTTGATAATGTAGTCTGTGGCCCCGGCTTTCATACAGGCCACAGCGGTCTCTTCGTTCATGGAACCTGTAAAAACGATGAATGGTATCGTGTCATCGTGATCGAGGGACAGCCTGAGCGCCTGCATGCCGTCAAAGGACGGAAGTGAGTAATCCGAGATGACAATGTCGGGTCTGAAGTCATGAAGGCTCGCCAGGAATTCTTCTTTCGTTTCCGCCCTTGCCGAGATAAAAACAATCCCGCTCTTGGCCAGTTCCCTCTCCGCAAGCTCCATATCAGATAGCATGTCCTCAACGAACAGTATGCGCAGCTGGTCTTTTTCTTCCATGGTCCGTACTCTCACCTTTTACTTGAGGGCAGCTGGTTCAGCAGAAGCCAGTACAGGCCTATATCCCGGACAGCCTCGACGAACTTGTCAAAATCCACCGGCTTAACAATATAACTGTTAACACCCAGGCGATAGCTCTCCACAATATCATTCTCTTCCTTGGAGGACGTAAGCATGATTATGGGAATGGTCCTTGTGGAAGGATGGTCTTTAAGTACTTTCAAAACCTCCAGTCCGTCCATTTTAGGCAGCTTCAGGTCCAGGAGAACCATCTTTGGAACCTGTTCGGCATCCCTCCCGGAAAACTTGCCTCTCGCAAAGAAAAAGTCAAGAGCCTGTTCGCCATCAGATACAACCACTACGTTGTTTGCTATCTTGTTTTTCTTCAGTGCCCTCAGAGCGAGCTCCGAGTCGTTGGGATTGTCCTCCACCAGTAATATCTCCACCTCACTTTCCATCATTGTCTGATACCTCCCTGACAGGTAATGAGAAATAGAATGTGGCACCCTCGTTTACTGCACCCTCCGCCCAGACGCTTCCACCGTGACGGTGTACTATGCGCTGAAAAATGGCAAGTCCCACGCCTGTCCCCTCGAACTCTTTCTCCGTATGCAGACGCTGGAAAAGACCAAACAGCTTATGCTCATACTTAGGATCGAAACCGACTCCCGTATCTTTTACGTAGTAAACGTTCTTTCCGTCCTCCCTGTAACCTCCCATAGATATGAAAGGCTCATCCCGGGGAAGGGTGTATTTTATGGCATTGGATACCAGATTGCTCCATACCTGCTTCATCAGGACAGGATCTGCGTAACCCTGAGGCATCGGACCTATATCAACATTGAATCTGGCTTTTACCTCGGGTGATGCCAGCTCCCTGTAGACGGACCCGGCCATGGTGGACATATCTATGTTTGTCAGGTTCATCTCATTCCTGCTGACACGTGAAAGAGAGAGCAGGTCAGTAATAAGTTTATCCATTTTTTGCGCGTTATCCCTCACAACATTGAGCAGTCTGTTACCTTCTTCATCGAGGCGGTCAGCGTAGTCTTCAACTATTATCCTTGAAAAACCGTCAATGGCACGGAGAGGTGACCGCAGGTCGTGGGATACGGAGTATGCAAAGGCCTCAAGTTCCCTGTTAGCGGCCTCGAGCTGTGCGGTCCGCTGTTTTACGCTCTCCTCCAGGTCACAGCTATGGCGCCCTATCTGTTCATTGAGGCGGGCCTGCTGAATGGCGATCGCAAGCTGATTAGCGACCTCCTGGACGATCTCCAGGTGCTCGTCATTGAAAAAGTCAGGCACGGAAGACAAAAGATTTAGAGTGCCAATGAGTTCCCCCTCAAGCAAAAGCGGGGCACTGATAGCCATGAAGAAGGTTCCCGGGGAGATGCTGCCTGACGCGGGAGAGAATAAGCTTTCAAATTCCGACATCTCATGAAAGGACAGTACATACCCGGAATGCAGTTCGCTCAATTGCCTTTGTACCTGAACGTTGAAGCGAGCGCCTTCAGAGAAGGCAATGCCCACATCACCGTTGCTTGCAAACACAGAGGCTTCTGAAACATCCTTTTCGAACAGCATCAAATGTACATTGGAGCAAACGATCATACGGCGCAGACATTGCAGTACGGTGTTTGCGATCTCTTCCGAGGAATGAGCACTGATTATCCCTTTATCTATCCGGTGCAGGATGCTCAGGCGCTGGTTATATACCTTTAAGGTCTCAGCTGCCTGCTTCCTGTCAGTGATATCAAGAGAGATGCCGCCCAGATATGGCAACCCTTGCTTCCTGTTGATGGCAAACTTATAGGTGAGGAATGTCTCAGTACCGTTATCTCCCTGCAGTTGTTCCTCAATAACAAGAGTGTCACTGTTTTGCAATACCAGCTCGTCGTTCAGGGAAAAGTGCCTTGCCGTATCTGCAGGGAATACATCTTCATTGGATTTCCCCACAAGATCCACACATCCCGACCCAAGCCTTTCCTCCAGCTTCCTGTTACAGAATAAGTGCCTTCCGGTTTCGTCTTTTATGTATGCGTATCCCGGGAAGTTATCCATGAAAAGTTTAAACCGTTCCTCACTCTCCTCGAGAGATTCCTTAGCAGCCCTCCTCTCGGTTATATCAGTAATGACAGCAATGGCGTACTTCAGGGAGCCATCTTCTCTCCTGACAGCACTCATGTAAAGATGTATCCATACATGCTGCCCGTCTTTACGCAAGTACTGTCTCTCAGTATCGCATGATCCGGGATTTCCTTCAAGCAGCTGGCCCATACTCCCATCCCCAGCATCAGGTCCTGCTGTAAGGAACATTTTCCGCATATCCTTCCCTGCCAGTTCTTCCGCTGAGGAACCAACTATCCTGCAAAAGCGGGCATTCACTTTACGGATAATGAAGTCTGGGTCAACCTGGGCCATTCCTACCGCCGATTGCTCAAAAACTGTCTTGAAAAGTTCCTCGCTCTCAAGGAGTGCCCCCTGCGACCTTTTCCGGTCTATCTGATAGTTCAGCATGTTTCCCAGAAGGACAGTCACCACAGGGTAGACCATCAAGACAGGAAGAAATATCTTACCGAGAGTGTTCATTACAAGCTCAGGAGGCAACAGGAAAGTGCACAGGAGCATTGTGACGTGGACCGTGAGCCCAAACAACATAGAGGTCAAGTTTCCCAAATACCCTTTTCAGCTTTTCATGGCGGCTGGTCCAGAATAATCCCAGCAGAGAGGATGTGATTATGACGGAAACACCCATCCAGACGCCAGCCCCTCCCTGATATAGCCGGAAGACAGCTGCAACTGACATGGCTATGAGCGTCGGGACAAGACCAAAGAACAGCCCCGTGATACCCAGCAGGATCGAACGTGTGTCAAAGAAGATCCCCGGGGACAATTCCCAGGGATTCAGCATGAGTGCAATGCATATAAGGCCGATGACGATTCCCACAAGGACCTTTTTCAGGCCCGTACTGACATTGACGCTTAGGAAGGTTGCCTCATACACTACCCAGAGCGCAAGAAGCAGTGCCGCATTACTGATTATGCCGGCTAACGGTTCATAGTTCACAGGAACCACCCTTCGCATCCTGATGATCCACGGGGAACATACATTTTTCATCCACTCCTTCTTCCGGCCTTATCGTGCAAGAGCTGACTGTACCTGCTCCCGCCGGGGCATCAGTCAGGAACAATGCAATAGTACGGCATCAGACATAATAAATTAATATAGGCTTTATAGATAATACGTCTCAATGCATATAAAATTTAACACCATGCGATCCAGACTGTTTCTTCTGCTGACTGAAGGAGTGCTGTTCAACAATCAGGCAGGCAGCCAGAGGAGAACTACATCTCTTCCTGGAGCAGGGCCTTGGTCAAAGCCATGGACAGCATGCCGTTAATGAACTTCTCGGCCTCTTCCTTGGTATCCACCATGCGCACAGCCACCTTGCCATCGCTGTAGAATGTGATCTCCCTGTACCCGCTCTTTGCCATGACGACACCGAGCCCTTCGCTATAGCGCCCGGGGAGGTATTTAGCCAGCAGGGGAAGATCCGGACACTGATCCAGCTGTGCTATTATCCTGAGCTTCCATGGGTCTGCTATACATGGCAGCACCTGTTCGATGGATACGACATGCATGATCGGCACCAGATATTTCAACAAGATATTTCAAAATGTATTGAAATGATACCGGATATATTTTTTGGTGAGGAGCTCCAATCGCGCAGCAGCTACTATTGCCGCAAGCAAAAACTAAATAAAGCAACCCGCAGACATTAGATTACAGCATGAGTCACATCATGGGAGCGCCGAGGTGACAGAGTGGCCAATGTGACCGCCTGCAGAGCGGTTTTCCGGGAGTTCGAATCTTCCCCTCGGCATGTATAAAACTTCACATTTTGCAGGTTCTTTTGATATCAATGAGGCTTTAGTGATGGCATTGAGAGTCTATAACACACTTACCAGGGAGATGGAGGAGTTTATCCCCATCCACGGAAAGAAAGTGAACATGTACGTATGCGGCCCTACCGTATATGACCACTGCCACCTGGGACATGCCAGGAGCTACATATCCTTTGATGTGATCAGGCGATACCTCTGCTATCGGGGCTACGATGTGAACTACATATCCAATGTGACGGATGTCGATGACAAGATATTGGACAGGGCAAGGGAAACGGGACAGGACCCCTTCGAACTGTCTGCCAGGTTCACCAGGTCCTTTATCGAGGATATGGAGAGCCTCAATGTAAAAGCGCCCGACAGGCAGCCTACTGTTACCGGTCACATCACTGAGATCACAGACGCCATAAAGATGCTGATACTCAATGGTTTTGCCTATGCGACATCTGAAGGAAATGTATATTATGACCTTACAAGTTCCATGGACAAGATAGGTATACTGAGCCACCAGACAGTGGAAGGCCTGATGGAAGGCTCAGGTGCCCGCATCGATGTGGAACAGGACAAGAAATACCCCCTCGATTTCGTGCTCTGGAAGTCATCCTCCGCAAACGAGCCGGGCTGGGACAGCCCCTGGGGAAGGGGAAGACCGGGATGGCACATTGAATGCACAGCCATGTCCATGAAGTACGGCTCGCAACAGCTGGATATCCATGGCGGCGGGGCAGACCTCATATTCCCGCACCACGAAGCCGAGATACACCAGTCAGAAGGCTGCACAGGAAAGCAGCCTTTCAGCAAGTACTGGCTGCATAACGGCTTCCTGACCATCGATAAGGAGAAGATGTCCAAGTCCCTGGGCAATTTTTTCACTATAAAGCAGGTTCTGGAGGATTTTTCACCTGAGGTTATCAGGTTCTTTATACTCAATACCCATTACCGTAACACTATTGATTATAGCAGGTCGCACCTTGAAGAGGCAGGAAGGGCCTATGAAAGGATCGCCAACACGATAAGCAATGTGAGATATGCCATCGAAAGTGCGCCTGAGCAGGGCGGGGACCTTAATCTTTACGGCGAGATCCAGGAAGCCAGGGAAGCCTTCACTCGGTCAATGGATGAGGACTTCAATACAAGGGAAGCACTGGCAAACCTCTTCGTTTTCTCCCGCAAGGTCAACGCGACTCTTTCCGAAAGCGAGCCTGACAGGGCGTCCCTGAAAGCGAGCCTTGGGTTCTTCTCGGAGATAGACGAGGTGCTCGGAGTCTTCGGGAAGGATATCAGCGGCACGCAGGAGATAGCAGCCGAAGGACTTTCCGATGCACAGATAGATGCCCTGATACAGCAGAGGGAGGAGGCCCGGAGATCCAAGGACTGGAAGATGGCCGATGCCATCAGGGACAAGCTAAAGGATAAGGGCATTGTCATCGAGGACGGGAAGGACGGTGTCAGGTGGAGGCGGGCATTAGCCTGAAAAGAGAATCCTCAAAGCCCGGGGCGGTCCTGAAAACCTGGCCTGCACTCATCTGCCTGGATCCACTATGTCTTTTCCCGGAACGATGCGTTGATCTTGCTCACAGCATCTCCCGCATTCTCGGCATAGATATCGGCCCCGATCCTTCTTGCCCATTCCAGGGTCACAGGTGCACCGCCCACCATGGTCTTAAGGCTTGCACGCAGGCCTGCTTCCTTCAGCTGTTCTTCAATCTGTATCTGATTGATCATCGTAATGCTCATCAGTGCCGAGGAGGCAATTATATCCGCCTTGACCTCCTTTGCTTTTTCGATATAGGACATTATCGGGACATCACTGCCAAGATCATATACCTTGTAACCTGCGATCCTGAGCATGGTTGCTACAATATCCTTCCCGATGGAGTGAATATCTCCTTCAATGGTACCGATAACGATAGTACCTTTGGACTTTGTCTGGGCATTGGTCCTTTCAAGTTCAGGCATAAGTGTCTTGATAGCGCCCTGCATTGCTTCCGATGCTGCGATAACATGGGGCAGGAACATCTTACCTTTTGCAAACAGTTCACCAACCTCATTCATTGCCGCAGTGTAGCCGTCCTCTATGAGCTCGGCAGGACTGATCCCGGCATCCAGGGCTTCCTCAGCGACTTGTGTTGCCGCCCTGTCATCAAACTCCATAATCGCTCTTTTTGCTCTCTCAAGGATATCTTGCTTTTTATCCTGGATCCACAACCCTCCAGTAAAAGTGGGATATAAAACAATGAATAGATTATCACAAAGAGGGGGTATATATCACAAACGGAGGTCAATATGGTCATTGCATGCGAATGTACAAAGGATAAGACAATATGCAGCTATGCTTGTAATAATATAATGCAGTTATTACAGCAGGATCATGGCCTTATCATCAATTATATGTACATATGCACAAATATGCATGAATAATGATCGAAGATAAAGCCAGCTTCTTCAAAGCCCTGGGCGACAGGACAAGACTGACTATCGTGGGATGCTTACTGAAGCATGACCACTGTGCCTGTGATTTCTCTGCTATCGCGGGAAAGGACCAGACCACGATATCGCGCCACCTGAAGATACTTACGGAGGCAGGTATCCTGCGCTATGAGAAGAATGGCAGATATGTCATCTACAGCATAAAGGATGATAAAATGAAGGAAACACTGGAAAAGTGCGGAGTGGAGAAAGTGGATTCATGCTGCCCGGGCAGCATGATGGATGCAGACGCCAGGAAGGGCGCCGTCAGGAAGAACTATGGCGAGATCGCTCTGGGCATGGTGCAGGGATGCGGCTGTTGTGGCGAGCTCAGCGGGGAAGAGATAGCTGGCTCCATTGGGTATTCAGGCCGGGACATCAGTTCGTTCCCGGATGCCAATCTCGGGCTCGGGTGCGGCAATCCCACTGCGCTCGGAGATATACATGAAGGCGAGCTTGTACTTGACCTGGGCTCAGGTGCCGGCTTTGACAGCTTCCTGGCTGCAAGGAAAGTAGGAAAGACCGGCAAGGTCATAGGTGTGGATATGACAGCAGAGATGCTTGCAAAAGCCAGGGAGAATGCTGAAAGATACGGGTTTGGGAATGTGGAGTTCAGGCAGGGGGATATAGAGGAACTGCCGGTTGAAACCGGCTCGGTGGATGTGGTCATGAGCAACTGTGTCATTAACCTTGCTCCCGATAAGTCCAGGGTCTTCAGGGAAGCATACAGGGTATTGAAAGATAGCGGCAGGATGTACCTGTCGGATATTGTTCTCCTGAAGGACCTGACACCTGAAGAGAGGAGTGACGAGAAGCTCATATGTGCCTGCGTGGGCGGAGCCCTGCTGAAAGACGACTACCTCAGGATAATACGGGAAGCAGGCTTCACTATCAGGATAATCGATGAAGACAAGGACATAAGTAAAAGGCAGTATTCGGGATATCCACTGGAAAGCCTGAAACTTGAGCTGCGGAAGAAATAAGCAGCCACACGTCAAAACCGTATCAAGTCGAGGTACTCATGACAAACAATTGGTGCAGCCCCGGGAAGGGAATACCCCTTAAACAGGTCCCACTCACACCAGACTGTTGTAGCGGGGGAGGACAGGACACTTCGACAGAGAGTGCTCCATGTCCCTTGTGCAGGAAAAAAGGAAGGCATGTTGAGAGTATCACAGTGAGGCATCTGCTCAGGAAGGAAATGGAAAAGAAAGCAGGCCAGGAAGATTACTACCTGTGCATGGATGAAAAGTGCGACATAGCCTACTACAATGACAAGACAGGCACTGCATTTAGGAAAGCGGACCTTACTGTACCTTTATGGTTCAAGGAGGATGCCGATCCCAGGTATGCATGTTACTGCAGCAAGATAACGCAAGAAGATGTCGTACGGGCTGTAAGGGAGCAGAAGATTACGGATATGAATGCCATAAGGAAATATTACGATCAGGGTGCAAGTAGCCAGTGTAAAATAAAGAACCCTGCTGGCAGGTGCTGTAGCCCCGTCTTCAATGAGATCATTAAAAAAGCAAAGCAATTTGGAGAACACTGACCGCTTGCTTCAATCCGGCGGACCTATCATGAAAGCCAGTAAGTTTCCCGGATGAGCGTCAGTCCATATCGGTCCTGGAGACCTGCTTGAGCCTCTCTACGCCATCGATGTCCTCGATGATATCAATCACGGCAGGAGGTACCAGATGCTTCCATTCCTCACCGGCAATGATCCTTCTGCGGATCTCCCTTCCGGAGTAGCCATCCCTGTGATACATGGGCGGCTGGTGCACTTCTATCCCGGCTTCCTCGAACAGCCTGATGACCAGGGGATTGTTGGAATAGACCAGGTCAAAAGGAGGGGTCATGGAAACGATATGCGACACCCATACAGCATTTCTTTGGAGGTCCTCGATCGGAATTGCATAATGGGTGATATCGGTGTCCCTGAGGGCATGCCGGATCATCATCACGCGCTCACCGGCAGTAAAAGGGTTCGTTGCCTCATGGCTCTTCTGTGCACTACCTATTCCTATGACCAGCTCATCCACATCCCGGGCCATGCTGGTAATGACTGAATAGTGCCCGAGATGAAATGGTTGAAAGCGTCCTATATAGAACGCTCTTCTCATGTGCATTTAACAACCATCAGTGAAAGCCACACTCATCGAATGTGAACTCTTCACATACTTCCAGGTAGTGTTTCTTGTTGTTGTCGTGCTTCATCTGGGCAAGCTTCTTGACCATGTCCAGTCCAGGCTTCGGATCTTCCATGATCTCAACTTTATCCTTGACAAGGTCGAAGATCTTCCTTCCTTCCTCTGTGCGTATGAACACACTGTTCCATCCTTCTGGAGCACCAACAGAACCCAGTGAGATATCAGCGAACACTGAGGTATAATCACAGCAGTGGTGGCAGGGGTTCCTTGCATAATGGGCAACATCCGCGATCTTCACACTGTGCTCCTGACCGTCCTTCGTGTAGTTCCAGAACTTACCCTTATTGAAGTTCATCTTGACCACATCTTCGAGCTTAAGCCCCATTACTTCAGGGATTATCTTCTCGGCCATCACATCATGGTGGAAGCTTTCCATGCACAACAGGCCTATAATAACAACAATCTTGTCGCTTGCATTCTCAAAGATAAGACGCGCTCCGTGTGCCTGGCAGGGGACGCCGATCACACCGATCTTGTCATATTTCTCAAAGGGCTCCCTGAGAGCTGAAAGAACTGAATCATAAGTATACTTGGTACCTGTGGTCTGGTCAACATCCTCAGGCTTGGTCATAAGTATAAGTTCAGTACCCCATTGGTCATCCCTGGCGATACCTACAATACAATCCACAGTGCCGGTCTCGAGCAAAGCCTTTGCCAGTATTGAAGTGACACCGCCGTCCTGGCCTTTGATAGCGCTCTTTGCTGCAAAGAACTCTTCCACATTTGCAAATTCGTCTTCCACATATCCGTCAATTACAGGACAGAGCCTTGCGCATGTAAGACAATCCTCACACACATTGGGTGCTGCTCCTTTGACGTACAACTCTAAATTATCAGGGTCACGGACCTCTGCACGCTTGTTCATGACAATAGCGCCGGCAGGGCATGTTGAAACGCATGCCCCGCAAGCTGTGCAGACGTCGTGTTCAATGACCTCTAATATCTTGGGATGGGCCATTAATTGCCTCCGACGTGTTTTATTTGTTTACTTTTGTCCGATTATTTCTTTACCGATGAGCTTGATGGCCTTCTCCTTGTCAGGTCCGATAGGGGATCCTGCAACGATCTGGGTCACACCGATGTCAAGCAGGTCATTGATCCTTGCCTTGCAATCTGCCGGGGTTCCACAGATGGAGAATGCGTCGATCATCTCATTAGTTACCATACCGCCCATGAGTGCACCGAAGTCACCCTTTGCGATCGCACCGCCGATGTCAGCCTTTGCTGCCACATCAATGCCATGGCGCTCAAGGACCATGTCAGGTGAGCCTGCAACAATGAATGCCACAACGACCTTTGCAGCATTTACTGCCTTCTCGGGTTTCTCATCAATGGAGAAGCATGCGTATGCTGCAACGTCGACCGCCTTGGGGTCGCGTCCTGCCTTCTTTGCGCCTGCAGCGATCTGCTGAACAGCAACCTCGAAGTCCTTGGGGTGGGATGCGTTGATCAGTACACCGTCAGCAACCTCTCCGGCAAGCTCGAGCATCTTGGGGCCCTGTGCACCCATATAGACAGGTACGTTACCTGCCTTGAATGCCATCTTTGCACCGCTTATCTTGACCATTTCGCCGGCCAGGTTGACCTTCTTGCCGGTGAAGAATGCACGGAGTGCCTCAATGCTCTCCTTTGTCATGGTCAGTGGCTTGTCCCATGAGATACCCATTGCATCAAAAGTTGCCTTGTCTCCCGGACCAAGGCCCAGGATCGCACGACCTCCGGAGATCTCGTTGATGGAAGCAATGCTTGAAGCTGTCACAGCAATGTTCCTGGTGTACGGATTTGTCACACCGGTACCCAGCTTGATGCTGTTGGTGTTCATGGCAAGAACAGCTAAGGTGGAGTACACATCACGGTTGTTGTAGTGGTCAGTGATCCATACGTTGTCGAATCCCTGTGTTTCAGCAAGCTTTGCATAGTGAGCGATCTTGAGAACCGGGTCGCTTGGTACAAACTCTATTCCAAATGTCATTTGAATCCTCCTGTAAAAGTGTTGTTATTCAGGTGGCTATACATATTTAAAACTTTGTTGGTTAGGTTCGCCATCAGAAAAGGGAGTTACATAAAACGGGGAATAATTGCAGGGCAACAGCACATTGATTTTCCGTAAGTCCTTGTCGTAAGTCCTGAAGAGAATTATACTGCACATTATATAAAAAACCGGCACGCTTCTGCGGATACGGCAGTGAAAGACGCGGTCACCGATACAGATATATTACAGAAGTTTCAGATGATTCCTTAACAAAACAGTAATAACATCTGCGGGGAGGTGGAAGTTCAGTACTTGGTCGTATCACGGACACATAGTGGCATTCAGGCCTCACTAACGGACCTGTTCTTGAAAATGTAAATCTCTGATATAACAGACATATCATAAAGAAGTGATCAGCATGAAATGTTATGAATGCTCAAAAAATGACAAAAACACTGATACTGTGGCTATCTGTATAGTCTGCGGAAGAGGAGTATGTAAACAACACCTGGTACGGGAAGACACCCCCGTATGGGAAGGGGAATACAGCATCAGGCTAAAATGCGGCATGGGAGTCGAATGCAAATACGAGGATGTGCAGCATATGAAGAAAATACTGTGCATGCCGTGCCACGAGGCCCTGAAGGAGAACTACTAGGTGATATACATGATGAAATGCTATGATTGCATGGAAACAGGAAAGGACACTGAATCCGTATGTGTGTGTATCGTATGCGGTAAAGGACTATGTATGGAACATGCCAGGGAATTTGAGCTGCCGGTGTCAGTCGGGAAGCCGCCTCATGTGGAAAGGCTTCCTAAGGGGCTGCCCCGGCTCATGTGCAGCTACTGCCTGGACCATACCATAGAGGACGGATTCGACTGAACGTTCATTCTCAGGCAAGGAGTTGGAAGATATGTGTGGAAACGCAAAGAGATACGAAGATGAGAAAGGAAATAAGGACAGAATAATAAGCGGGGAGAAAACAAGGCATGAAGGACTGCTCGGAGACATGTCCGAGAAACTTGGGTTCACACCGTATATACTGGAGACCCTCGACGAGCTGGAACCGGAGTTCCTCCACAAGTACAACATGTGCAACAGTAAGATCCTCAAGGACGGTGTGCTTCCTGCAAAGACAAAGATCCTGATGGCACTGGCCGTGGTAGCTTCAAAACAATGTGAAACCTGCGTCGTTGCCCAGATGAAGAGCGCCCTCAATCACGGAGCGACAAAAGAAGAGATCATGGAAGTGATGGATGTGATTTTCATCACTTCCGGAGCACCTGCTGTTGCAGCCTGCAGGCATGCACTGAGAATGCTTAAATAAGGACAGAGGAGGACCCTGGGGTCCTCTTTGATCTTAATTGTCCATTGCATCAGGCACTGGCCTTGCGAGATGCATCTGCTGCATGGCACACCATACCAAAATGGAGGAAACACTATCAGAGCCACCACCATATTGACCGCGATCATGGCACTCTTATTACTTGCAGGCTGTACGAGTGCAGCAGAGCCCACACCTGCAGGAGAATATTCCTCATCGGAATTCACAGCGGCCAGCAAATGCCAGCAGTGCCATGCAATCATCCATCACCAGTGGGAGGGAACGATGCATGCGAATGCTTATACTGACCCCTTTTACCAGCAGGAGTTCCATGCAGCTAGCACGGACACTGAGGGGCTGGTCGATGAATTCTGCTCCCGCTGTCACACTCCCATAGGCGTGCTTGCCGGCGAGATACCTCCTGCTGACGGATCGCAGCTCAGTGAGATCGCACATGAGGGAGTGCAATGTGACTTCTGCCATACGGTCTCTGGCAGTAACGGCACCGGCAATGCACCTTTCATTGCCAGTCCGGGTAATATAAAATGGGGACCATTCAACGATTCGAAGTCAGCTTACCATGCTTCGGAGTATCTGGAGCTTCACACGCAGTCAGAGTTCTGCGGCATGTGCCACCAGGTAAGTCATCCTGTCAACGGCCTTGTGATCGATGATACCTACAGCACATGGAAAGAGAGCTACTACGGACAGAACGGTGTGAGCTGTCAGGACTGCCACATGAGCCCGGGAATCACCGAGTTCAAGGCTAATCCCGGCAGAGCCGCCTCAAGCTCGGTCAGGAGGGAACACATCTCACTGCACAGCGCGGTAGGAGGTAATGCATTCGTAACTGAGATGCTAGGAGCTGAGAAACAAAGGAAGCTTGCTATCGAAAGGCTGCAAAGGGCCGCAACTCTCAGCTTTGATGCACCCCTGACTGCAAACAAGGGAAACAATGTCACTATCGAGGTAGCTATCACCAACTCAGGTGCAGGCCACATGCTGCCCACGGGAGTCTCCGAGATCCGCCAGTTGTGGCTTGAGGTAGAAGTCACCGATGGCAAGGGACAGAACATCTACAGCACAGCAAAAGCGGACAGCTCTCCGGGCATGGAACCAGGCATGATGTATAATACCGTGCTTGGGGACAGTGCAGGAAACGAGACACTCAGCTTCTGGCTTGCGGACAGGGTCATTGCAGATAACAGGATAGCGCCCAGAGAGACAGTTATCGAGGAGCACACTTTCACCCTGCCGGAAAATACGGCATATCCGGTCACTGTGATTGCAACCTTAAAATATATGTCAGCGCCTCAGGAACTGGTGGACCGCCTTTTCGGAGAAGGGGTGCATGAAGTACCGGTGATAAGCATGGTCCAGACGTCAGGCAGGATATATGACCCTGACATGCCTGTGGAGGCTCAGGCTGAAACACCCGGTTTCACGGCTCCCCTGGCAGCTGTCGCGGTGATAGCACTGACTTTACTGTTGACACTTCTCAACCTGGAGAAAAAACAATGAAAAGGAGGATATAGTAGTGCCTGCAAAAGTAGATAAAAGCAAATGTGAAGGCATCGGAGCATGCGTTCAGGCCTGCCCGACAAACGTGATAGAGCTTCAGGAAGACGATAATGGAGACCTTAAGTCCGTTATCGCCCGGCCTGACGATTGCGTGGAGTGCGGGATATGTGTTGACGCCTGCCCCACGGAATCAATAGGTATCGAGTGATCAAGGAGACAGGAGTGAGATGTCCGAAGGTTCAGCTGTCCGGCTGCTTGGCATATCAGGCAGCCCGAGGAAGAAGGCCACAGACTACATTGTGAACGAAGCACTGCGCTATGCACAGGAGAAATATGGTGCTGAAACCGAATACTTCTCTGCAAGCGGGAAGGACATGAAGTTCTGCATCCACTGTGACTACTGTGTGCGTACCAAACAGGGATGCATCCATAAGGACGACCTTGTGGAGCTGTATGAGAAAATGATCTGGGCTGATGCCTGGATAATAGGCACTCCGGTCTACCAGGGTACACTCAGCGCCCAGACAAAGACAATACTGGACAGGTGCAGGGCCGTGGTCGCCCGTGACCCGAAAGTGTTCATGAACAAGGTTGGTGCTGCTGCAGCCGTGGGAGGAGACAGGATAGGAGGACAGGAGCCTGCCATCCGGACCATACATGACTTTTATGTTATCAGCGAAATGATACCGATAGGAGGAGGGTCTTTTGGCTCCAATCTGGGAGGGACCTTCTGGTCAAAGGACAAGGGAGCCGAAGGGGTGTCTGAAGACCCTGACGGGCTGAGGAGCCTCCGCAGGACAATGAAAAAACTGATGGAAACCACACTATTAATAAAGAAGGCAGAGCAGGAGTAAGTATATTGAAATTCCAGGCACATGTGAGTGAGATTGTCCGACGCAGCGAACATATCAAAAGCTTCAGGTTCAGAAAGCCTGAGGATTTTGATTATAAAGCGGGACAGTACATTGTGGTAACACTTGATGTCAACGGCGAGAGCGTCAGCAAACCGTTCAGCCTGTCCAGCAGCCCTACGGAAAAGGACCACCTGGAGTTCACAAAGAAACTTACCGGCCATGAGTACTCGGATGCATTGGATTCCATGAAAAAGGGAGATACTTTCAACATCAGTGGCCCCTACGGGAAAATGAGCTATGAGGGAGAGTATGAGAAGATCGCCCTGCTCAGCGGAGGGATTGGTATCACACCTATGAGAAGCATCTGTAAATATTGTAGCGATATGGCACTGGACACGGACGTGGTGCTCATCTGCAGTGACAGGAGCGAGGAAGACATGGTCTTCTGGAAAGAGTTATCAGAGATGACCCGGGTTAACCCACACCTGAAGGTGTTCCAAACCCTGACAAGAGCCTCAGAAAGCTGGACAGGGGCCAGGGACCGCATCAGCGAGACTCTTGTGAGAAGAGAGCTGCCGGACTTTGCATCAAGGGAGTTCTACGTTTGCGGGCCGCCGGCGATGGTGGACTCAATGATGGAGATGCTGCACTCACTGGGCGTGACGGTCCTGAAGATCAGGAAGGAATCACTTATAGGGTACTGACATGTCCGGGAGAATATCAATAATACATTTAGGAGACTTTAGATGAAGAAGATAGCCTGGGGAATAACAGGTTCAGGGGACCTGATAAAGGAAACGTATGACGTCATGACAGATATCAGTAAGAGAGGCGATGTTGAGATAGCGGTCTTCCTTTCAAAAGAAGGAGAGACGGTCCTGAAATGGTATCACATGTGGGGCGACCTGCAGAAAGACTTCCCCGATTTCAAGAAGGAGGGAGGACCTAACTCACCTTTCATTGTAGGACCCCTGCAGGTGGGCCACTATGATGCACTTATCATTGCCCCTGCCACTGCCAATACCGTTGCGAAGATCGTCTATGGGATAGCAGACACCCTGGTCACAAACGCAGTTGCCCAGACAGCAAAGGGTGAAACCCCCATCTACATACTTGCAGTGGACCAGAGGAGGGGAAGTGTGCAGACCATATCACCCCAGGGAAAGACCATCAACCTGAAGATGAGGGAGATCGATGTTTCCAATACCGAGAAACTTGCGGAGATGGAGAATATCACTGTGATCCGGAAGCCTTCAGACCTGTATGATATAATCGGTGTGAGCAGGCCTGACAAGACCTGATGCAGCAGAGATGTTCACCCTTTAGAAAAAGGTATAGCCTTCGGTAAGATATATCTGCGGGAGCGATTCCCGCAAAAGATGCAGTTGCATCACAGCTTTTGATGTCGCGAAGGCTGCAATTATACTGTCCAGGGCATCACCGTCGGTGTTCTTAAGGGCGGCTTCCCTTATGCACGAGGAGAGAGTGATCCCCCTGTCCAGCATTTCCTCAAGGATGTACTTTCTTGCTTCGGACTCACGTGAGGATTTGCCTTTATACGGAATGTATAGACCTTCTTTTTTCAATGTAGAGGCAGGGCATACCTCGATGAGCCAGGCTTTATCATGGGCAGGCTCCTGCATGGGCAGGACGCGTGCCGAGTCCTCGATCACAAGAGGTCCCAGCACCTCACAGATACCGAAATATGTCTGCCTGTAGAGTCGGAGGTTGTACACACAGAACGGAGCTTTGACCTCTGCATCAGTAAGGCGCTTAAGCTCATTGCCGGGAGCAAGTGACCTCATCTCCTCACGGAATTGTTCTGCTGAGGAATACCTTCTGGGGAAATCAGTTATAAAGGACTTCCATTCAGGGTGACTATTCCCAGAAGAAAGCAGCTCATGAGGCAGGCTGAAAGGGAAATCCATGCCGAATATCCCTTTGCCGCTTCCCTTTATCAAATGCCGCATTGCATGCAGGCATGAATCACGGTCCTTAGCCCCGCCTATGACTATCTCCGATATGGGGTAACAGGCAGAGATGTCAAGGATACCGTCATTGACGATACCTTCACTTATCCATATCTTACTGCATGCTGTCTTTGAGCCACTGAAGTCAACACCATATATCCGGCGCTGCCCTTCAGTGTACATCATGCTTGCAGCCTGCTCCAGCTTTCAGTTTGCACGCTCGCCGCGGATGAACTCGCTGGTCATCTTGTGAGCCTGGTCATCGGTGAACTGCCTGGGAGGATGTTTCATGAAATAGGCGGACGGTGAGTAAAGCACTCCACCGTTACCTCTGTTCAGGGCAAGCTTACAGCACCTGATGGCATCGATCACTACACCCGCCGAGTTTGGGGAATCCTCAACGGAAAGGCGCAGCTCCAGGTTCATGGGCACGTCTCCGAAGAGCTTGCCTTCCATTCTCAGGAAGCAGACTTTGTTATCGTTCTGCCAGGGAACGTAATCGCTTGGTCCGACGTGGATATTGTCATCGTCCAGGCGCTGTGCGACCACGGACTGTACAGCCTCGGTCTTGGACGTTTTCTTAGAGGCAAGCCTGCTGCGGTTGAGCATGTTCAGGAAATCAGTATTACCACCTGTATTAAGCTGGTAGGTTCTCTCAAGTTTCACACCACGCTTATTGAAAAGGTCAGCCAGTGTCCTGTGGGTGATGGTGGCACCCAGTTGTGCCTTGATGTCATCCCCAATTATTGGGATACCCTTCTTTTCAAACCGGGCAGCCCACTCAGGGTCACTTGCTATAAAGACAGGCATGTTATTGATGCATGCAACACCGGCATCAAGGGCGCAGTCCATATAAAAGCGGGTTGCCTGTTCAGAGCCAACCGGAAGATAGTTAAGTAATATCTCTGCACCTGAGTCTTTCAGCTCTTTGACGATATCCTCCTTAGTGGCTTCAGGTTGTCCTGAAGGCACAAAGGTCCTCTTCTCATCGAAATCCTTCATGTGGTCTGAGAAGCCGTCGAGTGTGCAGCCCATTTTTACAAGTACGCCTGTTTTGGGAATATCACTGCAGAACACAGCAGTGCAGTTAGGCGGTGCAAAGATAGCCTCCGAAACATCCTTTCCCACTTTCCTCATGTCGATATCGAAGGCTGCAACCACCTCAATATCGGAAGGCCTGTAACCACCGATATCCCAGTGCATCAATCCTATGGAGTCGTTTTCATTTTTGTTCCTATAGTACTCGACACCCTGGATCAGAGAGCTTGCACAATTGCCAATTCCCGCAATTGCAATCTTGATTTTATCCATCACATTACCTCTGTCAAAATAATACTTTTAAAATACTGGAATCAAACTAAATATAACCTTTGTAAAGGATGATAGTGAATAAAAAGGTTTCTAAATAAAGGTTTAGCCAGCCCTTTTTTCTAAAAAGGATTAACAATGCCCAATTCATACCTGCCTTAAACGAAGCCAACCTTCGAAAGTTATATTAAGCCTGACTCTGATAGCTTGAATAAGTGGGATTTGTTCATAAGCAGACAAACAAACACTGAACTGCATCTGGTTGACAATACCGTTCATCCTGTCGGAGATATGAGCATGAAAGACATATTAAAAGAAATAGCGGACGAGCTGGATAGGCTCGGATCTGTCGATGAGGCGATCGCCGTGGCCATTGAACTGGAAAACGAAGGAAGAGAGTACTATCTGGAAGAAGCTTCCTCTATGGACAATGCGACTGTCAAGGACCTTTACATGTTCCTTGCTGACGAGGAGAAGAAGCACGCGGAGTACCTTCACCAGTACAGGGAACAAAAGAAGGCGCCAGTGGTGGAGTTTAACTATCCTGAGTTCAAGGCTTCGTTCACAGAGGAGTTCTCAGGAAAGAAACTCGGGGAGATCGGCGTACTGCTGGCAGCCCTCAGGTTTGAGCACAAGAGCGAGTATTTCTATACCGAACTGGCAAAAAGAACAGATGATGAGGAGCAGAGGACCTTCTTTGAGAATGTTGCAGCTGCCGAGAGAGGTCACTACAGAATAATAGATGAATTGCTCGAAGCTGCTACTGAGTTCAGGATGCAGACGTGAATATACAGGGAGACGGGTTTATGGATGAGCTAGAGCCATTGGAGATAGCGAAAGGGATATACTGGGTAGGCGTTGTTGACTGGAACCTCCGGGACTTCCACGGATACGAGACCCCAAAGGGAGGAAGCTACAACGCATATCTGATAATCGATGAGAAGATAGCACTTATCGATACGGTGAAGGCAAGCTTCTCGGACGAGATGCTCAGGAGAATAAGGCAGCTCGTTGACCCTGCGAAGATCGACTACGTCATTTCAAACCATGTAGAGATGGATCACTCGGGGTCACTGCCTGCTATCATGGATATTGCCATGAATGCCACTCTCATCGCAAGCTCGAAGGGGAAATCAGGACTATGCGAGCACTATAAGGAGATGGGATGCGATAACTGGAACTTCCGGGTGGCAAAGACCGGGGATGAGATCAGCCTTGGAAAGAGGACACTGATGTTCATAGAGGCCACCATGCTCCACTGGCCCGATAGCATGCAGACATATCTTAAGGAAGACAGGATACTTTTCTCCAACGATGCGTTCGGCCAGCATGTGGCAACTTCCAAGCGCTTTGATGACGAGGTGGATGATGTCATGGAGGATGCAGCCATCTATTATGCCAACATCCTGTTGCCTTTCAGTGCGCAGATACTCAAATACATCGAAAAGGTAAACGAGCTTGGGATAAGTATAGAGATGATAGCTCCCGCCCACGGGGTCATATGGAGGAAAGACCCGGCATGGATAATCGAAGCATATGGGCGGTGGGCACGGGGAGAGGCTGCGGAGAAGGTGCTTGTGATATATGACACCATGTGGGGCAGCACCGAGAAACTGGCAATGGAGATCGCCGAGGGCGTCAGGGAAGCAGGGGTGGAAGTAAGGGTACGCCATCTGAGAAAGAACGACTGGAGCATGACAATGAAGGAAGTCATGGACTCACCGGTCATTGCTATTGGCTCTCCTACGATGAACAATAAGATGTTCTACACTGTTGCCGGATTCCTGACATACATGACAGGGCTTCATCCGAAGAATAAGAAGTACTTCCTTTTCGGGTCCTACGGCTGGGGCGGCGGTGCGATCAAAGGCATGGAGAAAGAGATGGAAGCCGCAAGATATGAACTTGCCATGGAAAGCCTGCAGGTCAAGTTCAGGCCCTTCAAGGAAGACCTGAAAGTGTGCAGGGACATCGGCCACCGGCTTGCAGAGATAGCAAAGGATATGGCAAGATCCTGACCTATGACATGGCAGGATTATTATACAATAATGGTAAAAGTATAGAACAACGGTAAAACAAAAACAATAAAAAGTGTGGTAAAAATGAGATTTGACGGAGAACTTGAAGCCCAATTCTATGAACGCTCGAAGAAGAATGCAGAGAACGGCGGATACAAGATGAACAGTGACTGGGATGTTATCACCACTGCGGTCAAAGGTATCTGCAACAACAAGAGACAGTTTGGAGAATGGTACTGCTTCTGTCAGCCAAGGACCGGGGACAAGGAGAAGGACAAAAAGATCATCTGTCCGTGTGCCGCAAGGGCAAAGGATCTTGAGATGCGCGGTTCCTGCAAGTGCGGCCTTTTCATAAAATAAGGACGCAGGTACGATTCCAGAACAGGGAGAGGAACCTTTCCCTCTTCCAACAATAATTCACTTGCTTTTTTAATCGATGGGAAGTCTCCGATACTCAAACACGTTCTCTGAAGACAGGCTTAAATCAGAGGATGATAGATTAATGATCATTCAGCATCCTTAGGGAAAATAAGATACTACATGGTATAGGGGGAATAATATCGGACATCGAAGCCAACGACCTGGAAGAAGGTGCATTCCTTCAGTCAGAAAAGCAGGAAAAGACAGCTATTGCCAGCAAGCCCTCGCATGACACTTATACAAGGGCCCTGGAAGATCTTATCAGGCATCTCCCGGTGATAGCCCTTGTGCGCCCTGCATTGAAGAACGGACCTGTAAAGCTTATCTCGGCAAAGATATCCGCCCTGGGGTACAGTCCTGAGGATTTCAGCTCGGGAGAACTCACATATGAGGACATCATCGATCCGCAGGAGCTGCCCGGTGTAGTGCTTGAACTGCTTGAGAACGTCAGGGAGGGAGCTCACGGGCTTACCCTGAAATACAGGGTAAAGACAAAGAGTGGCGAACTCATGCCTGTAGAGGAGCATACCTTCATCCAGAGAAATGAAAGCGGAGAGCCTGCCTATTATACGACAGTGATAATGCTGCCGGACTGAACCACATTCACTGCATCTCCGGGGTGTTAGTATTTCCTGCGTGTTTGCAATCAGCGAAACGTTCTATGATATATTGTTCAGGCAGGGTAAGCCTATAGCCGCCTGCCCCGGAGGAGCGATGCTCAACAGCGCGCTCTCACTTGGCAGGGCAGGCATTCCCGTCGAACTGGTAAGCGAATTCGGAAGAGATGCCCTTGGGGACACCATATGCGAGTTCCTTAAAGAGAACAATGTGTCAGGCCAATATGTGACCAGATATGATGACCGGAAATCCCCTCTGGCCCTGGCGCTACTGGATAGTGCCAACAATGCTCACTACAGTTTTTATGAGGATTTCCCAGCGGAGAGGGAGCTGAAGTCTAACATGGATCTTACCGGAAACGATATCCTGATGTTCGGCTCCATCCTTGCGTGCCTGGAACCTCTCAGTGGCGAGCTGAACAGGATACTTGGGAGAGCAGCCAGGGCAGGCGCAACTGTGTTGTATGACCCCAACATCAGGAAGGATTTCACGCCTGATATTGACAGCATAGGACACCTTATCGATAGTAACATCCAGAAGGCCGATATTATCAGGACATCCGAGGAGGATATGATGTCCCTTGGCGAATGCAGGAACGCGGATGAAGCCTATGACTATGTGCTTGGTGCAGGATGTGAGTGCATGATTTACACCACCTCCGGAAGAGGTGTGTATCTGCGAACCCCCTTGCTGTCAGAATACTACAGCACACCGGATATAGAGACTGTCAGCACCGTGGGTGCAGGGGACAGCTTCAATGCAGGGATCGTGTACACCCTGTGCAGGGAGGGCATCGGAAAGAAGCAGCTCGGGAACATTCCTGTGGGTACATGGGACCGCATCATCGGGAACGGCATTGGTTTTGCCACAGATGTCTGTATGAGCACTGAGAATTACATCTCCAGGGAGTATGCCCTCATACTTGTATCCTGAAAGGCGATACAAATATCTATAAGTGTTAATCCTTCAATCAATGTATTGGAGAGTGAATTGGTGGAAGGTCCGGTGGAAGATGAACTTCCGACTGTTGAAGAGATATTTGCCAAAGCAGGGACTTCTGATAAAGGGCTTACAGAAGAGCAGGCGTCCCAGCGACTTGAGAAGTATGGCTACAACGAGCTGACAGAAAGGAAAAAGACGACAGCCTGGAAAATATTTAAAGGGCAGTTCGCCGATTTTATCGTATGGGTGCTCATAGCGGCAGCTATAATCTCCCTTCTGGCTGACGAGGTCATAAACTTCTGGGTGATACTGTCCATAATTGCCTTTGTCATTATGCTGGGATTCATCCAGGAATACAGGGCAGAGAAGGCCATTGAGGCCCTGAAGGATATAGTCAGGCCCGAGACCACGGCAATCAGGGACAATAAACTCAGGAACGTGCAGACAAAGAATGTCGTGCCCGGTGATGTGCTGGTCCTTGAGATGGGAGACAATATCCCTGCAGACGCGGTTGTCTTCAGATCGGACGGTCTCAGGGTCGAGGAGGCAGCCCTCACAGGTGAAAGCGAGCCTGTATGGAAAGATGTGGGAGAGACAATATTTGCAGGCACGCAGATAGTTCACGGCAAGTGCAGAGCCGTGGTCATATCCACCGGAATGGACACAAAGATTGGAAAGATAGCAGGCCTCATCCAGGTTGAGGACGAGCCCACACCCCTGCAGAAAAGGGTTACAAAGCTATCAAAAAAGCTTGCAGCAATAGCACTGCTTGCCTCACTCACCACATTCATCCTGGGATTGCTAACAGGGGCACCTCTCACCGAGATCCTGCTGGTGGCGCTTGCACTGGCCGTGGCTGCGGTACCTCAGGGATTACCTCTTATTATGACGATCACCCTTGCCTTCGGGATGAGAAGAATGGCCCAGCATAATGCCATAGTGAGGAAGATGCTGGCTGTCGAGACCCTGGGTTCAACCACGATCATCTGCACTGACAAGACAGGAACGCTTACCAAGAACGAGATGACGGTGGAAAGGATCTTTGCCAGCGGGCAGGTCATTGAGGTCAGCGGTTCAGGATATACACCTGAAGGAGAGTTCCTGATAACAGAAGAGAAGGTGGATATCGCCCGGCATGATACTGCAGAAAAGTTACTCAAAGCGGTCGCATTGTGCAATGCCTCATCCATAGAAAAAAGGGAAGAAAAGTGGGATGCCGTTGGAGACCCTACGGAGATCGCACTGGTGGTTGTTGCCGCAAAGGCCGGTCTGTGGAAGGATGAACTTGATAAGGAGTATCCCATGATCGACGAGATTGCCTTTACTTCCGAAAGGAAGCTCATGACAACCGTCCACAGGCAGGAAGACAGGATGATCTCTTTCACAAAGGGGGCTCCCGAGTATGTCCTTGAGCGCTGCTCCCGAATAGAGAAGGAAGGCAATGCCCTCGACCTGAAAGATGACGAGCGCAGAAGCATACTGGATATGAACCATGAGATGGCGTCATCTGCATACCGCGTGCTCGGAGTTGCCTGTAACGAAAATCCCGGAGACCCCTCCGCAGAAGACCTTGAGAGGGATATGACCTTCCTGGGGCTCGTAGCTATGATAGACCCTCCGAGGGATGAGGTCAGAGAGGCTGTGAGGATAGCACACGATGCAGGCATCAAGGTAATGATGATAACCGGTGATAACCCGGATACAGCCAAGGCCATAGCCAGGCACGTCGGACTTCTGGATGACTCGGATGCCTGCCATTCCGACACTGGACCTCTTAACGAGAGTGACAGAAAGATACGGCACATCATGGCTGACTGTGCCGTGACAGGCTCCGAGCTTGATGAGCTGAGCGAGGAGGAGTTCGAGAAGGTAGCTTCCAGGATCAGCGTCTACGCAAGAACAATGCCCGAACAGAAACTGAGGATAGTTAAAGCGTTGCAGAAGAACGGAGAGATCGTCGCCATGACCGGGGACGGTGTCAATGACGCGCCCGCCCTTAGGAAAGCTGACATAGGTGTGGCAATGGGACTTAAAGGAACTGACGTGGCCCAGCAGTCCAGTTTGATGGTGCTGCAGGATGACAACTTCGCAACCATTGTGGAGGCTGTCAAAAGGGGCAGGTCGATCTATGAGAACATAGAGAAGTTCACAACGTATCTTATCTCCAGGAACTTCACAGAGGTCACGCTTATCATGCTGGGACTTCTGCTGCTGGGATTTGACCTTATTCCCCTGCTTGCCCTGCAGATCCTGTTCATTAACATGTTTGACGAGATAATGCCTGCAATAGCCCTTGGGCTTGATCCTGTGCAGGAAAAGATCATGAATAAGCCGCCTCATGACCCCGATGAAAGCCTGCTTAAGAAGAGAAATGTGATCATCATGGTCAGCATGGCTGCCGTCATGGCGTCATCGGCCTTTCTGGTGTTCCTGCTCAATGATCCCGCAGGCAATACCACAATGGCAAGAACGCTTACGTTTGCCACCATTGTCAGCATGATCCTGTTCATACCATTCGCTTTCAGATCCCTTGAAGAACCTGTCATAAAGACAGGTATTCTAAGCAACCGGCTGATGATAGTGGGTGTGCTCAGCACTGTCCTGCTCACGCTTTCGGTAATGTACATTCCATTCCTGAACGATATATTTGAACTTGTACCTCTTTCACCCTCGGACTGGGTACTGCCGCTTGGAGTTGCATTTATAACGCTCCTCTTTGCGGAAGGGATCAAATATGGGGTACGCGGCATGGAATAATGGTAGTCATGCCAGGTTATTTATATATTTATATTTTAATTCATATGTAGTGATCCCGATGGCACCCATAACGTGGTCTGACAAATACAGTATGAATATAAAAGAGATCGATAGCCAGCATCAACAACTGGTGAAGACGATAAATAAACTGCACGATGCAAATTCGTAGCACAGGTGGGCAGCTTCAAAAAGGATTATGAGAATGGGAAAGCCGGGCTCAGCTACGACCTGATGAACTTCCATAAGGAATGGCTTGTCAAACATATAGAGTCCAGTGACAGGAAATACGCCCCATTATTTAGTTCAAAGGGCCTGAACTAAGCCTTGGATGGGCTGTCACCGGGTATTACAAAACTTATTATCCCACAAGAACAATAATCACTTGATGAAAATCGAGCCAAGTGCAGAATGCCCGGAACCTTACATCCTTCCTGACAGGGTGGCCCTCAGGGTCCATGAGACAATGCAGGAAGATGTCGGTCCCCTGGTGGCCCTTTTCAAGGTCCTCTCCGATCCAGTCAGAATACATATCCTCAGGGCACTTGAAGTGAGCGAGCTCTGCGTCTGCGTACTGGTGGAGATCACGGATTACAAACACTCTGCGCTCTCATATCATCTTAAGCTGCTCAAGGATGCAAATATGGTGGAGTCAAAAAGAGAGAAGAACTTCCAGACCTATTACCTCACTGATTTCGGAAGATCCCTTTTGCACACTATTGAACGCTCCATCAGTGACAGGTTCCAGAAGGAACTATAGGCTCTCTGCAGGCAGGGCAGTGTTGAGTTTTACGTAGGTCACTCCCTTGAGGGCCATGATCTTCTCGGCAACGGTCTTGACTTCCTCACCCTCCCCGTCAAGGATGATCACCTCGAGGCAGTTGTCATGGTCAAGATGGATGTGTATAGCCGACTTTATGAGGTGGGAGTAATCATGCTGGATATCTGTGAGGGCGCTAGACAGGCCGCGCTTCGTGTGGTCATATATGAGTGTGATAGTGCCCACACGCCTCCCTTTTACGTCGCTCATCCACTCATAATGGGTAATATAGTTCCTGATGGCGTCCCTGATACCTTCAGACCTGGAGGAGTATCCCCTTTTTTCAATAATGGTGTCAAATTTCGTCAGAAGGTTTTCCGGAAGCGATACACCTATGCGCATAAGTTCCTGGTCCATTGTTAAATTCACCTTGAATAAGCATTGTTAGTTTGAAATAATAACAACATGTAAATCGTAATAACATTTAGTGTCACTTATTATACATAAATTAAGACATAAATAGTTATACGACATTCAAGCATAAAAGATTAAAACACAGAATACCTTAGAGGAGTGATGTTATGAAAAAAGAACAGTTATACTCAGGGAAAGCAAAGACAATATACAAGACCGACGATCCGAAGAAACTGGTTGTTGAATTCAGGGATAGCCTCACGGCCTTCGACGGCAAGAAGAAGAGCGAAGCTGCGAGAAAAGGGTATTACAACGCCCAGATTTCAAAGAAGATCTTCGAGATGCTTGAGAAAGAAGGCATTAAGACCCACTACATCGACATGGTCTCCGACACTGAGATGCTTGTTGACGCAGTTGAGATCGTTCTCATCGAGGTCATACCGCGCAACATTGCAGCAGGCTCAATAACCCGCAAATACCCTATAAAGGAGGGTACTGTATTCAAGAAGCCGGTGATCGTCCTGGACTACAAGAGCGATGAGTATGGTGACCCGATGCTCAACGAGGATATTGCCGTCGCAATGGGGATAGCCACATACGAGGAAATAACCCAGATACGTTCCATGGCCCTTAAGATAAACGACATACTAGTGAAATACCTTGACTCAAAGGGCTTCCTGCTCCCCGATTTCAAGCTGGAGTTCGGAAGGAAGGACGGAGACATCGTCCTTGCTGACGAGATATCCTGTGACACCTGCAGGCTCTGGGATAAGAGCACGGGACAGTCCATGGACAAGGATATATTCCGCTTTGACAAGGGTGACCTTTCCAAGGCCTATGAAGAAGTCGCAAAGCGCATAGTACCGGAAATATTTAAATAATATCTCTGCTATTATTTTTACACTTACACTTACAATTATTCCGAGGGGAAAGATGGAAAAATACGATGTCATAGTTGTGGGTGCAGGCATAAGCGGCCTGCTGGCGGCACTCACCCTATCAAAACACGGAAACAAGGTTCTTGTCCTTGAGAAAAATAACTTTGTCGGCGGCAATTGTAATAGTTACATGGTGGACGGCTTCCAGGTTGACACCGGTGCACACGCCATCACGCATCTGGAAGTGGGACCGCTGAGAAGGCTCATGGATAACTATTTTGATTACATGCCGGTCTTTGAGGACTACGGGCACTATTATGTAAGGACCGAGGACCAGTTCCTGAAAGTTCCTTCAAATATCAGGGATTTCGTGACCTTTGATGTACTTCCCAGGAAAGACAGGCTGGTAGTCTCGCAGGCTATAACCAAGGCACTGACACTCTCCACCTTTGGCATCGACCTTTCAAAACAGTCCGTGCAGGAGTTCATCCCGGATAACCTTTCAAAGGA
>JASKKT010000046.1 GCA_030154025.1 Methanolobus sp. | reverse complement strand
ATGCAGGCTATCCTTAAGGGTAAGATCGTGTCAGGCGACGTTGTTGTTATAAGGTACGAAGGTCCCAAGGGCGGTCCGGGAATGCGTGAGATGCTGTCACCTACATCAGCCATAGCTGGTATGGGACTTATCGAGTCTGTTGCACTGGTGACCGACGGCAGGTTCTCAGGAGGTACAAGGGGACCATGTATAGGGCATGTTTCCCCCGAGGCACAGGAAGGAGGCCCAATAGGTCTTGTACAGGAAGGGGACATCATCGAGATAGACATTCCGGAAAGAAAACTTGACCTGAAAGTGTCTTCTGAAGAGCTTGCCAGAAGAAGGGCAGCATTCGTGCCGCTGGAAAAACCCGTTACAGGATATCTTGCACGGTACAGACGGTTTGTGAGTTCGGCAAGCAAGGGTGCTATAATCGAATAAGCCGAAAGGACTGATGTCCTTTCATTTTTCCGCACAGCACGTGTGCGGAATAGTTATTTTTAATTTGACCGACTAAATCCCTTTTATGGAACAAACAGGCTTATGCTCTATATGTGGCAGGCCGGCGCAGATGCATACCTGCATGCTGTGCGGACGGTTGGTCTGTGCTCAATGTTATGATCACTTGCGCAATGCGTGCATCCGATGTGTGACGGTGCCGATGTCCTCCCGGGAATTCACGGAACGAACCTGGCTCTGAGCTCACGGACGTACAAGGTATTGCTCTCCGTTGTCTGCATTCACCACAAGTACCCCTGCTGACACAAGCTCACTTATCTTTGCCTCTATCTCATTGTCAGAGAACTGCTTTGATACGAGGCTCTTGATTATGCTTCTCTTGACCTTCGCACCACGCGGCATGTACATGAGTATGTTGCCCTCGAGCTTTCCGGGTTTTGTATTCTTTCCGGAGGGCTGGTTCAGGGGTCTGTCCATCACAGGCTGCCTTGACTGCTGCTGGAAAGGTGGCACAGCGGCAGGCTGGCTCTCCGTAAACGACGGAGCTTGGGCATTTGCCAACGTTTCAGGCATCGGTGGTGCGATGAAAGGTGGCGTCTTCTCTGCTCTTGCCGGCTCGGACATATCGTGCAATCTGAACAGGGGCTGGGCTGTTCCGGCTGGATCAGCTGCCTGTCCGGGAACATTGAACGAAGGCATTGCCGGCATCATCTCTGTCTCGATTTTTGCAAGTGCAGGTCTGCTTCCGGATGTTTCCATTGGCAGCTCCCTTTGATCGGTCATGAAATCGTTGACCGGAGCTTTGAATTCCGGCATCACGAATCCTGTTCCATGGCCTGGCATTGCCTGGGGATTGAGTTCCGGGATGACAAAGCCTGTCCCACTATCAGGGCCTGCCTGTTGATCGAACTCCGGCATTACCAGCTCTTGCTCTTTTGCTGCGTGCTGTCCGAATACAGGCATCATCGGGGTATGTTCAGCCATCTTTTTCTCCTGCTGGTCAAATAAGGGCATTTGCTGAACCTGCTCGTTTATCTGGTTAATGTGATTGCTGAAAGAAGGAGCTACCGGGACATGTTCGTTGACCGGAACGACGTGCTGGTTCAGATCATGCATCACAGGGTCCTGCTTGCTTGCCTCCATAAGCTGCTGATCGAAAGCAAGTGGTACAGATGCACTTTTACCCATGGGGATTACATGCAAGCCTGTATCAGGTTCTTGTATCTGCTCACTTCCAGGGATTGTATGCTGTTTAAGGTCAGGTATGGTTGGAGACGATTCGCTGATGGGGATTACGTGCTGATTGGAATCCGGCGTGAATGGGACTGTCTGACTGTCATGGACCTTGTTCAGGTCTGAATCCGGCACAATTGAAGTTGGTTCACTCTCCCGGATCCTCTGCCTGTGGGGCTGCGGCTTTGCCTGGACCGGCTCACTAAGGCCCGTGGGCTGCCGGTCTGATTCGGGTATTATGGCCTGCTGATTTTCAAGTGCATTCAGTTCTTTCAGATCACCTGCCAGTGTGTGTGGTCCGGTTGAGTGATCGGTCTGCAGGTTGCACTCAAAGGTCTCCGGGATGGGGTGGCCAGTCGGAACTTCAGGGGTCAGGAGGTCAGGCATTATGGTGTTTTCACTTACTGAAGGCACTGGCTCCTGCCAGAGTTTTGCAGTTTCTACGGGAATCCCGGGTAAGTCTGTTGGTGCCTGAGCAGCAGGATGCAAAGGTGAAAGTTTGTCCGTTTTCTGTTGCGTGAGCTCAGCCCCAGTCACTTGAATGGCGTCAGTTGCATACTTTTCCGTAGCAAGGGGGATTATTATTGGATTTGCAGCTTCGTTTGCAATATGTGCAAGAGGCCTGTCCTTATAGGTGATCAATGAACCCGATGCAAGAAGCTCTGCTGCTGATTCAGGGCTGGGGCACGCAACTACTTTTCCATTCAGGTGCTTCTCTATCTCGCCTAGTTTTAAGAAGAGCTCATCCACGCTTCCTTTAAGTATATTGATGTCCGGCACCCACGGCTCTGTAGTGTTGTCCGATATATCTTCAAGCATCTCCAACTCTTTTTCCAGCAGTTTTCTGATGAACAGGCTTTTATTGTCTATCCTGTCCAGTTTATCGAAAAGCTCATCAGACATGCTAATAGTCAGGCGTTTCATTGCAATCTCCCGGTGTGTTACGTGTATGTGGAATCATATCTGTGTATGCGAACATCATACATATATAACTAACGAAAATATATTTTAGAAGAATTGCGAAATGTAACCTCTTCTGTGTATTGTATACTTTAAAACAGAAATAAAAGAAAATACTTGTTTAAATATCTATATGACAGGCATTGTGTCCCGGGAATCAGGCCTGCATCACATTTTCTTCTTGCAGTCCGGGCACGCTCTTCCCCGGGTAGTCTGGATGAAGGAATGCTTTGGTGTGATACACCTGCACAGGGGACAGAGTTCGTTCGTCCTGAATATCTTCTCCACTGCCTGCAGGTCGGTCTCATAGATGTGCGTGTCCCAGCCGGTGGCAATAAGGGAATTTATCTCATAGGGGAGCTTCTGTTCCCTGAACACTTTTTTGAAACCCTCTACTATTGCCGGTATATTTGCGGGGAAACCTCCGAAGGCGTCCCAGGAGCGGTACAGGATATATAGCCTGACCTGCTTTTCATCGAGCAGCTCCACCTTGTAGGCTATCCAGCAGGGCTGGTCCTCGAACTTGGGAATGTGGACCTCATTTTCCCAGAGCACTCCCACATGCCTCCTGGAACCCGGACGCATGTTGGCAACGTTTGCGTTCAGGGTGTCATAAGCTGCTTTCCCATACCTGAAAAGTTGCTTTGCATAGCAGTAATCGAACTTCCTCTTGTCGTCCTCAGGAAGTGAGATATACCAGTCAGCATACTCTTCAGTCAGTTCTTCCTTGTACTTGGTGATTAGATTCTCGCCGAAAGGAACTGCCTGATTTACCTGGTTGTTGTTCACGTCTTCTATGTATATGGTTGCATGAACCCTTTTCGTAGTGGATTTGTAATCCGGTTTGTGTAGCTCTCCTTTCTGATATATCTCGTATATGAGTTGAGACCATGCGGAAGAAATGCTTTTTGCCTTTATCAGTACAGCTTCCATTTTCATCATTCCCTGTATGCGGGCTTGCCTTGCGGCGAAGAACCTGAATTGACCTGAAACGTAGTTCCCTAATCACAAGGCTTTCAGAGTTAATATAATTATCACTGTGGCAAAGAGCAGCACACGTTCAGTTCTGCCTTACAGCTGTATCATTCCTGCCCACAAGAGCACTGGCAAGCATTATGGCTTTTGTATAGTGCCCTCCCACTCTGGAAGTATCGACGAACACATATCTGTCCATGAGGACGGGCGCTCCCATGCCATCTCCGTCTCCGAGGAAGACCAGTGTCCTGAAGATGAGGTTCCCGGATATGCCGTCCGGCGCAAAGATGAAGTTGGCTTCCTTTATGGCATCCTCGATGAGTATGGTGTAGTGTTTTGCGCTGATGCCTTCTTCCCTTATCCTGTTCACGATGAAATCGCCCTCTGCAAGGGTCTGGTCTACACGGGGGTCTCTGCCGAGGTCTCCCATCCTGCCGCCGGAAAGTACGCCTACCACTGGCTCTATCCCGAACCTGCGTATATGCTCGACCCCGAGACGGATAAATGCTATCTTGTCCGCCAGGTCGTTCCCTTCATCTATTCCTACAGGTGCTATGAAAAAAGGTTTTCCTTCGCTTGTCTTGAGCAGTGCTATGCGATGGAGTTTATCCTGATCGAGTATCTTTTTGAGATTGGAGAGGGTGCCGGAGGCTTTTGCAGTGCCTCTTACCGCAGCATCAACATATCCGGACTTCAAAAGGTCCCCAAGCACTATCTCCGGCTCGTTGGTGCCGACGATCTCAAGGTCCGTGCCAATTGATTCGATCTCTCTCTTGTCCCCTACAAGGACCACGTGGGCATATCCTGCATCATGGGCGTCCTTTGCGCTCTTCAGCATTTTTGAGGTGGGGTCTCTGACACCTATGGCAACCCGTGCTCTGTTCTGCAGGGCCTTTTGCTCTATGACCCCCAGCAGGTCTCCTGTTTTTTTCGGTCCCATGTCTAAATACCTACCATTAGTGATATCAATCAGAACAGACAAAGATGTGCAAACCTTAATTAGTTTTCCCGGACATCCGGTGATGATCATCTATGACTGTGCAGATGGAATGGGCAGAGAAATACAGGCCAGGAACACTCTCTGATGTGGTGGGCCATAAGAAACCAATCGAGAACTTGCGTAAATGGGGTGACAGCTGGGTACATGGTGCTCCTGAAGTAAAGGCTGTTATCCTTCACGGCCAGGCAGGTATCGGCAAGACTTCGTCAGCCCATGCCATGGCTGCGGATTACGGCTGGGAGGTCATAGAGCTTAACGCCAGTGACCAGAGGACTGCAGGGGTGATCGAGAAGGTCGCAGGCTCGGCATCCCAGATGCGCACGCTGACCGGTCTGTCAGGAAGAAGGCTCATCATCCTTGACGAAGCTGACAACCTGCACGGCACCAGTGACCGCGGAGGAGCACGCGCGATCATTGATGTGATAAAGAACACCAGCCAGCCTATCATACTCATAGCCAATGACATCTACGGGATATCCTCTACCCTGCGTGCACTCTGTCTTGAGATCAAGTTCCCGGCCATCCAGGCGCGTTCCATGATCCCTGCGCTCAGGGAGATAGCAAAAGCCGAAGGGCTCATGTGCGGAGTCGGTGTGCTGGAGAAGATCGCTGAGAATGCAGACGGTGATTTCAGGAGTGCTGTCAACGACCTGCAGGCAGTGGCCATGGGCCGCACTGAGATCCGGGTTGAGGACATTTCCACCGCTGAGCGCGATAACAAGGAATCCGTCTTCAGGGTGGTGGGAAAGATCTTCAAGGGCAAGAGCGTCAAGTCTGCTCTGGAGGCCAGTTACACCCTGGATGAGACCCCTGATGATCTCATCCAGTGGATAGACGAGAACCTGCCACAGCAATATAAGGGCAAGGACGAGGAAAAGATAACTCCTGATATTGTGGAGGCTTACGGATACCTCTCACGGGCTGACCGTTTCCTGGGACGTGTGCGCAGGAGGCAGAACTACAGGATGTGGCGCTACGCCAGCATGCTTATGACCGGCGGGACCGTAGTATCCAAGTCCCGGCTAAGGGGCGGCGGCTTTGAGAAATACCAGCCCCCTTCCCTGTGGAGGAGAATGGGGCAGATCCGTTCCCGGCGTAACATGAGGGACAACATCGCCTCCAAGATCGGGGCACATAGCCATGAGTCCATGCGCTATTCCCGTACCGAGCTTGCGTTCGTCTATTCCCGCCTGCTGGAGGACGATGACTATGCAGCCCAGGTTGTTGCAACTCTGGATCTTGATCCGGATGAGCTCGTGCAGCTTACGGGTAACAGGAAACTGACAAAGAGGTTGCAGGAGATCTATGACCGCTCCCGCGGCCTGCGCCCTGAGGTGGACGAGGGACCTGCCTTTTTCACTCCTCCTGCCGAAAAGGCCAGAATGTCCAAAAAAGGGCCTGATCAGTTAAGCCTTGATTCCCTGATGAGTGTAAAGCCTGTTGTGAAAGAGTCTGTTTCTCTGAGTGAGGGCAGTTCGGGATCGAACCCGGACCTTAGTTCGGTTTCTGATGCCGGTGCAGCTCATGCTTCTGATTCTAACTCCGGCACCCCTTCGGGACCCGGTGTCAATTCCAGCAGGAAATCTGTCCAGAGAAAGCCTCAAAAAACACTTTTTGATTTCTAGTCCTTTCTTTTTTATTTATTGTTGCAGTCTTTTGCTGGCCGGTTTGCTGAATGATCCTGGTTGTTGGTAGTATATTTCCCAATGCATATTAACTAATACATAGATTATAACATATATTCCAAATAAGCGATATCGCACTGGTTGCTTTTGGTTCTAATCTGCATGTGCCCATAGAAAACCGGCCTAGTGGGAAACTACCGTCTCTTTAATTCATCAGTGTGGAAAAGTCTTAAAGTGGAGTATGAGCGGGTCGGGGAGTGGGGGTTATTGTCAAAAAGTAGATAACCCGCTCATCTAAATCTTGTATATGTCTTGTTGTTATTTATATTTAGTGGTGGTCATCATAATGATGATAATGCTCACGTTTGGATATGTATAAGTTGTATGGAACTGGAAGTATAGAAACCTTTCCTGTTTTTCTGGTAATGTGATTGACTGGCATATCAGTTACCCACTCCATGGTTCAAAGAAAACTGCTAAATATCATGTATCCCTCTCCTATGTGGTGATCAAATGGTAATCGGAGTCACGATGGTAAACGTTCTGCCCGGTAAGGAGCGGGCTGCCTACAATGAACTTCACAGGATAGAAGGGATTAAGGATATCTATCATGTGTTTGGCGAATATGATTTTGTGGTCATCATCGAGGTGGAGGATCTCGGCCATCTTAATTACATCGTGGACCTGATACGTGAGACTGAGGATGTGACTGCGACCCAGACCATCGTCGGAGCCGAACTCAAGTGAGTATCCGGCTTCCTGTCTTTACATTTGTCATTTCCTGCACTTCTTAAAAAGATTCGGTATTCTTTATATTTTCGACGTTATTTATTTATTACATTACTCTGATGTTCTTACCAACATTGAAAAAGGAAGACATTTTATGGCAACTCCCATTGCAGAAGAACTTGCGAAGAACCAGAAATCCATTAGTGTTGCAGAATTCTTTGAGAAGAACCGGCAGATACTTGGATTCGATTCCGCTCCCCGCAGCCTGATAACAACGGTCAAGGAGGCTGTGGACAACTCCCTGGATGCATGTGAAGAGTCCCAGATACTGCCTGATATCCTGCTCCACATAGAAAGGTCCGGGAAAGATAACGTTGTTGTTATCGTGGAGGATAACGGACCCGGCATAGTCAAGGAGCAGATCCCTAAGGTGTTTGCAAAGCTCCTGTACGGTTCCAGGTTCCATGCCCTCAAGCAAAGCCGCGGACAGCAGGGTATTGGTATCTCAGCATCTGTCCTCTATGCACAGCTCACCTCCGGCCATCCTGTAAAGATCATTTCCAAGATCGGGGCAGGAAAACCTGCCCATTACTACGAGCTCATGATAAACACCAGCACTAACGAGCCTGAGATCCTCAGGGACGAGGTCGTTGACTGGGACCGCCCCCACGGCACACGCATCGAACTGGAGATGGAAGCAGCCTACGTCAAGGGCAGAAGGCAGTCCATCTATGAATATCTCAAAGCCACTGCAATTGTGAACCCGCATGCGAGGATCACTCTCTTCGAGCCGGACGGTAATGAGGTGATCTTTGAGAGGGCAACCGACAAGATGCCTGTTCTTGCAAACGAGATACTTCCGCATCCCCATGGCATCGAACTAGGGACCCTCATGAAGATGCTGCGCTACACGGAGCGCCAGAAGCTTTCTCCTTTCCTGCGTTATTCCTTCTCTAAGATAGGCCACCTCACTGCGGAAGAGATATGCAAGGCCTCGGGACTTGACCCGGAACTGGACCCCCATGAACTTAACCGTGACCAGGCGAAAAAGCTGCTGGATGCATTCTCCAGGGTGAAGATCATGGCACCTCCGACGGACTGCCTCTCCCCGATCGGCGAGGATCTCATTTACAAGGGGCTTGAGAAAGAGTTCAGCGTGGATTTCATCGCCACGACCACACGTGCACCCTCTGTCTTTTCCGGCAACCCGTTTGTGGTGGAGGTAGGTATCGCATACGGCGGCGATCTCCATAAGGACGACCGCATAGAGATAATGCGTTTTGCCAACAGGGTCCCGCTGCTCTACCAGCAGGGAGGATGCGTCACCACGCATGCGATCGAATCCATCAAATGGAAGCAGTATGGTCTGAACCAGCCGGGAGGGGGTCTCCCCAGCGGTCCTGTGGTTATACTCATCCACGTGGCATCCACCAATGTTCCCTTCACATCCGAATCCAAGGACGCCATAGCCGATATCCCTGAGATCCAGGAGGAGATCGGGCTTGCTGTAAAAGAAGTGTCAAGAAAGCTCAGCAGGTATCTCAGCAAGCAGGACACGCTCAAGAAACGCCGCGAGAAGGAGATCATAATTACCAAGGTCCTGCCCAGGATGGCCCAGAAACTTGCACAGACCCTCAACAGGGAAACCCCTGACATAGGCCCGGTTGTTGCAAAGGTAATGGGCAACCTCCTGGTTCACAGGGCAGTAGAAAGCGATGGGAACGGCGGCGTGAATGTCGCTATCAAGGTCAAGAATTTCTCTTCACGGAAATACGATTTCAAGGTGCATGACATGCTCCCTTTCAAAATAGAAGACCCGGTACCCCAGCCTAAAGTAATAACCATGGGAAACGATTACGATTACATATGGGATGTAAGCATCGCCCCGGGAGCCTCCAAGGTGCTAAAATATTCCGTGGCAACCTTGGGTGAAAAAGAAGTCTCTAAACTGCCCGTGCTTATCGTGGAGGGCCTTGATGAGGAAGTTGTAACAGGCTCAAAGGCCATAAGGGGGGTTAATTGAATGGCTGAAGAAAGGTCCGAACAGAAAAAAGAACATGATGCTATAGCAAGTAACCGCCTGCTGGGACTGGCCGAGGAGCTCTACAACCAGTTCCTTGATGAGACCATTCCCAACGTTAACCTGCCGACGCGTACCAAAAAGAACATCGAGTATAGCGATGAGAGTGATGTGTGGGTATACGGCGACCGCGAGACCGAAAGGAGCGCCAAGACCGTCAAGGGGGCTTTCCAGCTTCTCAAGACCACGCATGTAGTGGACTTTCTTGTGAACAACCACCTGAAGGAGAATCGCGGGTCCACATTAAGAGAATTGTATTACATCTCCGAGAACTGGGATATAGCAAAGTTCCGCGAACAGCCGGAGAGTGACAGGCTTATCGAGGACCTTGAGATCATATCCGGGTTGCAGAGAGAGTACTTCCACATGCGCCCGGAAGAGGACGGTGCCACCATGTTCGGCCCGGTACGCATACGAGAGGATACAAAAAGAGGTAACAGGGAGATCCACTGCCAGGAGGACATTGGTGAAAGTGGCTACCAGATCCCCTTCAATGTGGAGAACATCAGTTTCCTGGATCACGATGCCAAGTTCATAATAGCCGTTGAGACTGGTGGTATGTACGCAAGGCTGATAGAGAACGGTTTTGATGAGAAGTATGATGCGGTGCTTGTTCACCTGAAGGGGCAGCCTGCCAGGTCCACAAGGCGCATAATCAAGCGCATGAACGAGGAACTCAAATTACCTGTGGTGGTATTCACTGACGGTGACCCATGGTCGTATCGTATATTTGCCTCGGTTGCCTATGGTGCGATCAAGAGCGCCCACCTTTCGGAGCACATGGCCACGCCAGGCGCACAGTTCATAGGTGTGCAGCCATCGGATATAGTAGAGTACGAGCTTTCCACTGACAAGCTTACCGATAAGGATGTTGCCGCACTCCGGAGCGAACTGACGGATCCCCGTTTTGAGAGCGATTACTGGAAGGAACAGATAAACCTGCAGCTTGAGATCAATAAGAAGGCTGAGCAGCAGGCTTTTGCAGGAAAGGGTCTGGACTTCGTGACAGATACCTATCTGCCTAACAGGCTCACGGAACTTGGGATTATCTGAGGCTCACTCCCTCAGACACCTTCTTTTGGCCTGAAGTGCCTGCAGATAGCATTTGCTGATACGGCCGTTCCTCTGGAATCGCGGTGCCTGCACACATCCTTATGATGGAAAGTACAGACGGCGCAGCAATAAACATGCCCGTTAAGTTTGTCTTCTATCGCTTTCTCTTTTATCAGGTCCTCACCAAAGCCTTTGTAGTATTTTATGTCATTGTGACTGCACTTCATTGCATGGGCCAGGAGTGTTCTGACTCCTGGCGGCTGCCAGTCGGTGTATATCTCGTTGACCGGGACTTTTCCAGGTTCGACATAGATGTTCTTTATTCCAGTTCTTCCTTTTGTGTCCGTGAAGCCCAGCAATTGCTCTTCCAGCCTCTTCAGCTTCTCGTTCTCAGGGTCAGACCTGAGCCCCTTCCTGGCAAAGTTCAGAGCTGCTTCGTTCTTACCCAGGTACTTCAATGCAAGGCTCTTATTATACAGCACGGCCGCAAGGCCTGGTTGCATCTTACCCGTGCTCCCTGCCAGGGTATCTGAGGTGTTCAGCAGTCGGTCATAGCAGCCGATGGCCTTTTCAAATTCCCCTTTCATGTGATGGAGCATGCCTTTCTGATTCAGTGCCACAGCGTCGTATGGGTTAAGTTCCAGCGCCAGCGTGAAGTAGTGCATCTTGCGGTCCGGGTCTGTTTCACGCAGGCCCTGGACAGTCCACCTGTGTGAAGCTGACTTATCTTCTCTGCTCATTGTGTTCAAACTCTTTGGATCTTACTTTAGCCTTTGCACAAGCAAATAAATATGCTTATATATTTAGTATCCGAATTCCGGATTATGTTCCTTAATGAAACCATCCCCAGCTATGTCGTTGCTCTCATAGGATCTCAGAGGGGTGTCTTTGAATCGGATATAGCCATGGCAGTCAGCATACTTGTTGTTTCTGTTGTGCTTGCTTTCATAGCCGACCTGCTGTTTGGGAAAGTACTCCTGCACTACACATGCAAAACCCGCTATGAATGTGATAATCTTATTGTATCGGCTGTCAGGAAGCCCATCTATTATACTTTTGTGATCTTTGGATTCTTTGTTGCGGCGCAGATCGTGTACCCGGGAAATGAGGTCGTGGAGTTCATTTCTGGCATCTTTTTTACCATACTTGGTGTCGTATGGGTCGTTTCCCTATTGCAGATCAACAAGATCCTTTTCAAGCATGTCTTTACTCACCTGGTGAAAAGAACAGATACCACTATGGATGACGAGCTGCTCCCTCTCTTCAAGAACCTGGTCAGTGTGCTGATCATCTTCTTCGGGTTCCTTGCCATACTGAGGGGTGTGTGGGATCTGAACGTGACACCTCTCTTTGCTTCGGCAGGTCTGGCTGGTCTTGCACTGGCCTTTGCGGCCCAGGACTCCATCTCGCAGCTTTTTGGCGGTGTATCCATCTATTTTGACCAGCCGTTCAAGATCGGTGACCGGATAGAGATAGACGGTGGGGAGATTGGTATTGTACAGGACATAGGAATACGCAGTACCCGGCTCATCAATATGTACAATAACATGATAGTCATCCCCAACAGTATCATTGCAAACAGCAGGATAGTGAATTACACTTCTCCCGAACCGACCATGATGGTGAAAATACCAATAGGCGTTACTTACGGTTCCGATGTTGAGAAAGTTAAGGGAGTCTTACGGGAGATAGCAGGGGATGTAGAACAGGTATTGGATACTCCTGTCCCATACGCGAGATTTGAAAACCACTCTGACTTCAGCCTTGATTTCGCCCTGATAGTATGGATTAAGAATCCTAGTGACAAGTTCACTGTTATTGACCGGGTGAATACCCTGATAAACAGGAGATTCGAGGAAGAAGGTATCGAGATACCTTTCCCTACGCGTACTCTCATCATGGCAAAATGACCCTTGGTCCTTTTGCCCTATTTTCTCCTGTGCGTCATGTCCTTGCCAAATTATTTATGTGGGATCACCCAGAGTATATATGGGTAGGGTGGATAGTAGATGCCGACAGGGGTTACTATTGACATGAATGTGCCTGATTATTACTCTGTTCTGGGAACGTCACCGGGTGCTTCACAGGAGGAGCTCAAGAAGAGATATCGTGCTCTTATGACCAAATATCATCCGGACCTGAATCATGCTCCCGGCGCTGAGGAACGCTCTAAGCGGATAAACGAAGCCTACGGCGTACTTTCAGATCCCGAGAGGCGAGCCAGGTATGACCGCAGTTTCCATCTCCATTCTCCGGGGTTCACAGTACCCTGGGGAAGTCATGGCAGCCCGGATGATGGCAACAACTACAGCAGTTACCGGAATTATTCCTATGGGAATTTCACTTACAGGACTTACACGTACAGTACTTCCGGCAGCCATGAAGCTGCAGGCAGTAAGGGTCTCCACGCGATGCTTCTTCGCTCTGTACTCAAAGTGGCAGCTTTATTAGTGGTCTTGTGGTTATTGGTGCACTTCTTTGTGCTTTTCGTGTTCCTGGCATTCATAATGATGCTGATCTACCTTGTATGGGTTGTCCTGGGACAGCTGTTGGCTATCTTTTTAGGCAGGCGATGATCAGATGGTGGAATCGCTGATCCACAACAGGTAATCATGGTCGCCCTTGATCTCCTTAAAAGTGATTGCCGGGAGATCATAGCTGTGCATGGCACGGATGATTGTCCTGATCTCCTCTAATCTATTAGAAGTGCTCTTGATCGAAAGTGCGATCTCTTCTTCTTCCTCTATCTTTCCCTGCCACCTATACATTGAAGTGACAGGACACATGTTGACGCATGCCGCAAGTTTTCTCTCCACAAGGGCTGAGGCTATTTTCCTTGCCTCATCCATATCTTTTGTCGTAGTGTGAATCTCTATGTGCATTCTATCAGTAGAACATATCGTGCTTTGCTTATAAGCTCTTATTGCACTCTCCATAGTCTTATTTTAGGGGAAGCCTTATAAGTGGAACTCTCAATGAGACCAATATGGATTCGCATCAGCGTGTTCTTTTCAGGGAGGAGCAGAAGTTCAACCAGCTATGGCTCTGGGTACTTGTACTTGTGCCTGTGTCAATATCGTGGTATGCTGCCATAGAGCAACTGGTACTTAAAAGGCCCTTTGGCGACAATCCTGCATCTGATGGTGGCACTTTGATCGTCTGGATTCTATTTGGCATACTCCTGCCTCTCTTCATGTCTTCGCTGCGCCTGGTGACAGAGGTCCGCGGGGACGGGCTGTATGTTCGTTTCCATCCATTCCACAGATCGTACAGGAAATTCCCCTTTGACAGCATCCGGTCCTGCAAGGTGCAAACCTATCGGCCTGTCAGGGATTACGGGGGCTGGGGCATACGCTATGGAATAAAAGGTAAGTCTTATAATGTGAGCGGCAACAAAGGGCTTCTGCTGGAGTTCGTGAACGGCAAAAAACTGCTTATTGGCTCGCAAAAGCCTGAAGAGTTCGCAGCATCCATGCCCTGCAGTTCCGGGGCCTGATGAAATGTACTTAAATGGCTGTTTGATGTTTAGTGTTTGATATATCAAACACTCTATATACTTGATTATCTATTTTTCATTGTATGATCTTATATGTTCTATTTCTCCTCATCCTGCTATAGCTTTTCTTTTGCCGGCCTGTGGGACACCTTACAGTACTTTCAAAGATCTCCCTGTGCTGAAGGTTTGTATGGGTATTATGAATCATCTTACCTGAAATTCATAAACGTATGGCAGGTGCATAAATACATGTATTACGATTCCTACTTTTGAATACGCGTACGCAAATATATGCTCCTGCTTTCTATTGATTAGATTTTTATATTTGCATGTTGTATATTCTTCCGGTTAATGTATGAATACTCTCTACGATCTAAGGGAATGGATATATGAATGCGAAAGGTTCCTGTTCCTTGCAGAAGTGCATTTCCATAAAGAAGATGTTGTTCCTTCACATCATCGGTTCGCCTGTGAGATGAATGGCGCACTGCTGGAATCAATGCTCGACAGGGCTGAGGAGATATACAGAAATTACCCTCACAGTCTTGGCTTTACTTCCAGTCTTTCATCTCAGGAAACGGGTCTGCTTAAAAGGATCCTTGATGGGATCTGCCGTGAGGATTGGGAAAGCATGGGTCTCGAAAGCGTCCTTGAATCCCAGAGGATCCTCCATAAACTGGGCCAGGCCGTTGACAGGGATATCATGCAGACGTATGAGTCGAAGGGTTATCCTTCCTTCTATAAGTTATGTGGCGTAAGATACGCCTGAATGTCATTATTCCTGGTATCTTCTCAGTTTCCGGGATGATGTGCCATCGTCATTATAGGCATCCTGCGGGATGATATCGCAAATCTCAAGAACATCCTTATCTGCAGCGAGCTCTACATCCTGCCTGTGGAACACCAGGAAACGTGTATCGTATCTCCTGAAGTGCTCCAGCAATGTCAGCTTATCTTCTCCTTCCCGGTAATATTTCTCATTGAAGATGCGGTTTAGGGTGTCAGAGCCGATCAGGAAGCTGCAGCCTGGAAAGAGCATTGCCTTGTCAGCAAAAAGCGGTGCATTTGTCAGGTACACATCTCCGAAGAATGTCTCACTTTCATATTTTTGCAGGGAGCTCAGCCTGTTCTCCAGGGATATGAAGTCTATCGGAGGCTTGTCCACGTTCGCAAGGGATATCTCAAAGGTAACAGGCACATCATTTCGTTCATAAGCGACCTTTGCCATGGCAGCATGATTCTTATGACACGGGTTAAAAGAGCCGGAAAAGACTATTCCTGGAACCGCAGGGCCACTTTTCCGATTGCCAGCGACCAGGATGCTCTTTCTGCAATAGTTGCTTTCCTTTTGAAGGATACTTAAAAGCAGTTCTCTCTGATCGTGAGTTGCAATAACCTCCCTTTGCTCCAGTACCTGCTGTTCAGCGTGTGAAAGGCATGAGTCGCACTCAGCAGATGCTATTCCGCAGAGCCTTGCTATGGCGTGTATCATAAGGTCTGAAGCCAGCTCTTCTTCCTCCTCCCGGCTCCTGTCCTCCAGAAGGGATATGCCAATGGTGCTGGTTGCTGACAATGACTGTGAGGCAAAGTGGATCTCGTGTGCTCTGCCACTCCTTTCTTCTGATCTGGAAAGTTTGCAGGTAGCTGCAATGCCAATGATATTATCCGGCAGGACGTGTCCTTCGGAACCTGCCAGTTCCAGTGCCCTTCTGAAAGCGGCCATTGCCATCTCCCTCGCGGTATCGCCTGAGCAGTATCTCTCCGGCTCCTTTCCGATATAGCCCCTGAGCGCATTCTCATGATATGGCACAACGGCTTCAAGCAAAGTCGCCGAGCCTCCCCCATGTCTCAGGAGCTCTCCTATGGCACCTGCCCCGCCTCCGGTAACTGAGAGCACTAGCATGTAAGGGGATGCATGTATACTTTGTATCATGCGCTCAAGATCGCTCCTGGATATTTCTTTGTCTTTCACCTGGCAGCACCTGTGATCCTTATGGTCTGTCAGAACGCTGGCATAATACTAAAAACTCACTTCGGGTATTCTCTTGTACCGCTAAGCCCGTTGCTATAAAGATCATGTATACGGTTAGGATTCAAGCACTAAATATATATGTGTAATATATTATAATATTCATATGTCTGCTGTGTATCCATCTGGCAGATGTTGCTTTTAAATTCGCATGTCCAGTGAGGGAAAATGGCCCAAATACTAGTGATAGAGGATAATCCTGTAAATATGGAGCTGACAGTTGACCTGCTGATAGCTCGCGGATACACTGTGGCGCAGGCTGAGGACGGATTCATTGCACTTGAAATGTTAAAGCAGGAGAAGTTCAGTCTTATACTGCTGGACATACAGTTGCCGAGAATGGACGGCCTGGAACTGCTCTCCATCATTAAGAGCGACGAGAACACCAGAGATATCCCCGTAATAGCCCTGACCGCCCATTCCATGCGGGGAGACCATGAACGTTTCATAGAGGCAGGATGCAATGATTATATCTCAAAGCCAATTGACATAAGGAGCTTCTGGGATAAGGTGCAGTTCTATATTGAAAAGCAGGCCGTGTGAAAAAAGGAGATAACATCCTCAGTCTGTAAGTATGTTATCAGTTGTAAGCTCGAAAGTTTCCTCCACGCCGTTCACATTGACTGTGTAGGTGCCTCTCTCAAGCCCGTAAACGTCAAGGGGTATTGTGTGTTCAAAGGGTACAAGGGCCTCTGTGCACATTGCGTCTCTCGGTCTTATTGTCTCGAGATATACGTTGAAGGTGTTCCCCTCTCTTTGAATGGTCGTAGCATTCTCATTGATCAGTGTACAGCCATCCGGGAGGTTCCCTCTTGCAACGGCATGTACCTGGACCGGGAAGGATTCAAGTATCCTGATGTCAAGCTCTTCAACTGAAGCGGTGCTGTAGAGATACTCCTCGTCCCCAATGCCGTTCACTGTGTCATTTGTTGTATTGTTCCCACTCTCGAAGCACCCCAGGGTCAACGTGCTGACCGTTACTGTGATTATTACGATCAGGGCCATGATCCCAAGCATCGTATTCCCGCTATTTCTCATTTAACTCCCTCTTATCTTCTGTATTAATACTACTGACATCAGTGTATAAATCTCTTGCTTAAGCTACGGATATGATGGAAGTCTTCTTATGGATGCGTTTTTGTTTTCCTGAAGCAAGCTGTGCCCTCAAATCTTTTATTCATGTTGCGCCAGTGATCGAAGCCTGTCCATGTATGAGCTGATCTCTGACCTTGCCCTCTCCTCTGACATCTTCCCCGCACCAAAAACGATGTGCGAATGTAACACTTCGAGCCCTGTGTACTCAAACGTGCAATGAGTGATATACCTTAGCAGCTCGTTTATGTCTCCGTGCGCTCCTTCTTTGGAGTACAGTGCTTCGTCCGCACCCGCTGTCATCACAAGCATTGCCTTCTTTCCTTTGAGCAGTCCCGTTTCGTACATATTTCCGGTTGCGGGGTTAAAGGCAAAACCTGCTGCAAACACCCTGTCTATCCATCCTTTCATCATGGAGGGGAAACCGGTGAAGTAAATTGGGAACTGGAATATAAGCATGTCAGCCCATGTTACTTTTTCCATCTCGTTCATGATGTCGGTGGAAAAAGTTCCGTTCTTACTGGCATTCATCTGCTCCATGAAAGGGTTAAAAACATCTGTTCTTTTAGGTTGCAGGAAATCATGCCTGTCCAGTACAGGTTTGAACCCCGTGGAAAACAGGTCCGATAGCTTCACTTCATGGCCTTGTTCATTAAGTGTCTCCAAGGCTGCTTCCTTCATGGCCGAGTTAAAGGACTTAGGCTCGGGATGTGCGAATATGTATAGTATCTTCATGTAAACCCCATACATATTCTATATTTTTTCTATTTATCAGTTAGGATGAGCATCAGTCTTCCTACAAGGGGGCGGGCACAATAATTTTATCCGTTTGCGCTCAAGTTCTTGCAATCGGTTTGACGGAGAGTGTTCATGCATATATTGTGGCTGACCCAGTCTGATGTAAGAAGCCTGCTTGACATGCCTTCTGCAATGGAGGCAGTTGAATCCGGTTTCAGGGAGCATGGCCTTAAAAAAGTGCAGATGCCCCCAAAGTCCTATCTGTATTTCACAAGGCACAATGGTGATCTGCGTACCATGCCCTCTTTTCTTGAGGGGCAGGATATAGCAGGTGTAAAGATAGTGAATGTGCACCCGCATAACAGGGAAAAGGGATTTCCAACGGTCATGGCCGTAGTTGTGCTCAATTCCACCGAGACCGGTGCGCCTCTTGCTATAATGGACGGGACCTACCTGACAGACATGCGTACAGGTGCCGCAGGCGGCGTTGCGGCAAAGTACCTTGCCAGGCCCGATTCCAGGGTAGTGGGCATGGTGGGCACAGGTGACCAGGCACGTACCCAGTTGCTGGCACTATCGCAATTCATGGATATCGAGAAAGTAAGGATCACATGCAGGAACCTGAGCAATTGCGCCAGCTTCGAGAAAGAGATGGCCCGGGTGGTCAATTGCGACTTCGTCCGCACCGACAGCATCAAAGAGGTCTGCAGGTGCGATGTGCTTGTAACGACCACCCCTGTCAGAAGTCCCATCGTCAGGTCTGAATGGGTCAGTGAAGGTACGCATATCAACGCCATCGGAGCCGATGCCATGGGAAAACAGGAGCTTGAGTCTGTGCTGCTCAAAAGGGCAAAGGTGGTCGTTGACGACATAATTCAGGCATCCCATTCAGGCGAGATAAATGTGCCCATATCCTCGGGAACTTTCTCGGAGGCCGATATCTACGCCGAACTTGGCGAGGTTATCGCAGGCATTAAACCCGGAAGA
>JASKKT010000045.1 GCA_030154025.1 Methanolobus sp. | reverse complement strand
CGATTCCAGGAAATTATTTTGAAATAACAACAGGTGACAACATGCATTACGGATTAGGGATAGATGCCGGAGGAACGTACACAGATGCCGTTATAGTCCGGGGTTCGGACGGGGCGGTGGTCGATTCGAAAAAGTCATTTACCACTTATCCTGACCTTCAGGAAGGAATAAGGAAAGTGCTGGACTCCCTGGACCCGCAGTATCTGAAAGATGTCAACCTTATCTCTGTCTCAACAACCCTCTCCACAAACTCGTTGCTTGAAGGTACGGGAGCATCTGTAGGCCTTATACTTGTAGGCGAGCAGCCTGTTGAGAAGAACTTCCCCACGCAGCATGTCATGTGGGTTGCAGGAGGACATGATACAAGAGGTGATGAAGAGTTTCCCCTTGATGTGGACGCAGTCCGGGATTTTGCCAGGAAGAGCAAGGATGCGGTCTCAGCCTATGCAGTATCCGCCTATTTCGGCGCACGTAACCCTGAGCATGAGATAAAGGTCAAGGAGATCGTAAGGGAGATCACCGGGATGCCTGTGGTCTGCGGACACGAGCTTTCCCTTGAGCTGGGAGCCTACGAGAGGGCTGTGACCGCAGTCCTGAATGCACAACTGATACCGATAACCCAGCATTTTGTCAGTTCCGCGATAAGGGACATTAAAAGAAGGGGCATCAATGCAAGGATGCTCATGCTCAAGTGCGACGGCTCGGTATATAACATCGAGGACGCACTTGAAAAACCCATCGAGACCATCTTTTCAGGACCGGCTGCCAGCCTGCTGGGAGCGTCCTACCTGTCAAAGATAGAGACCTGCGCCGTAATAGATGTCGGAGGCACCAGTACGGATGTGTCCATGCTTCACAATGGGGTGCCTGAGATCAGCACTTCCGGCGCCACAGTGGGAGGATGGAAGACAAGGGTCCGGGCAATGAGAATGGAGACCTTGGCAACAGGCGGGGATAGTCACATCTGGATTACCGACGACAGGGTCCACATCGGGCCAAGAAGGGTCATTCCGTTATGTGTGGCCTCCGTGCAGTATCCTGGTTTCGCTGACCGCCTGAAAAGAAGCAGGACCCTTCCAAGGACCCTGATGGACGGGAACTACCAGCCAACAAAGTTCTTTGTCAGGACTGGTTACGAAGCCACGGGTCTTGATGAGCAGGAGAGGGAATTGCTCTCCTTTATTGGCCCGGAACCGGTCTCTATCAATGAACTGGGCATACTGCTTAGGAAGAATCCTCCCACCAAACTGCTCGACTCTCTTACAAGGAAGAGGCTCATCCAGGGTATAGGATTTACTCCCACCGATGCCCTGCATGTGCTGGGGATATACACGCAGTGGGATGTCAGTTCTGCAGAGGTGGGAGCGTCACACCTCTCAAGATATGTCCAGAAGGGAAGATACGAGTTCTGCACCCATGTGCGGGAACTGGTAGCAAGAAAGATGGCAGTTGGCCTTATGTCCTTTATCCTGCCCCATCATCCGGAAGATATGATAGGCGATCTCCTCAGCCGCTCCTACCCTGCAAAGTTCAAACTTGAGATACCCGTGGTACTGCTTGGGGGGCCTGTACAGGCACACGCTGACGTGCTCAGATCACTGATCGAGGCGGACGTAGTTGTCCCGGACTTTGCAGAGGTCGGGAATGCTGTGGGTGCCCTTGCAGGGAAAGGGGTCAAGAGGATAGAGATCAGCATAATGCCTGCATCAATCCAGAACCCGGATGAGGACTTCCTGGTGTTTTCCCCGCTTGGACGGGAGCGTTTCCATTTGTACGCAGATGCCGTGGATTTTGCCACTAAGGTGGGAAAGGACCTCGTGCTGGATTACGAGAAAAGGTGCGGCATACTTGAACAGGACACCGAGATAACGGTTTCCAGAAAAAACATATCCCCTGAGAACTGGCCGCATCCTCCACTTGAGACCAGGGTCATTATCGTAGGCGTTGGTAATCCCATGATGCTACTGAAGGACTGAAATGAGGATATGATGATCAAAACCGCGTCTCAGAGAAGTGCGGGGAAAATTATGTGCACCCTGGTGCCCACATTTTCCTCGCTTTCTATCCAGAGCCTGCCTCCGTGATCCTCTGCGATCTTTTTGCACATGCTCAGCCCGATACCTGTCCCTCCGTACCTGCGGGATCTTGAGCCGTCTATCTGGTAAAAGCTATCAAAGGCCTTCATGATCTTGTTTGCTGGAATACCTATACCCGTATCTTCCACTGTCAGATGGACAGAACCATTCTCGTTCCAGCCGGAAACAGAAACCCTGCCACCGGAAGGAGTGAACTTGAAGGCATTGTCCACAAGGTGCATGAATAACTGGGAAAGATAATCCGTATCTCCTGTGATAATACCCAGGTCAGATGGGATATCCTTGTTTAGAACGACCTTTTTATCCCTGTTCTCAAGGGATATTATCACTATGGCCTTCTCGACTATAGGTTCAAGGTGCACGGGGTTCATATCATAGGCAAACTGTCTTGCTTCAAGGGAACTCATGAAGATAAGGGACTCTATCAGCCTTTTGAGCTGTCCTGAGCTATGCATTACTGTCTCCATTGCTTTTTTCTGCTCATTATTGAGAGGGCCCAGAGTTCCGTCTGCGACGAGTTCACCAAAGCCCAGAACAGGTATAAGCGGCGTTTTAAGCTCATGGCTTATATTGCAGAGGAAATTGTTCTTTAGCTCATCAAGGGACTTGAGCTCTTCATTCAGCTTTGAGAACTCGATGTTTGCCTCCGAGAGCTTGGATGCATAGTTCCTAAGGGCACTCTCTGCATTCCTGCGCTGTATCAGTCTCCACATGCCATGCATCAGGAGCGTAAGTTGCCTGGCGTCCGCCTGGTCGTAATCGCAGGTCTTATTGGCAACCCCTGCAAGACCTACGACCTTGTTCCCGTCTACTATGGGAACAGCCATATAGCGTCCAATACGAATATGCCCCTCCGGGTATCCGGTCTTATGTGAATGAGGGGCATCATAGTCGTTTATTATCACAGGCTGGAGTTGCCTGATGGCATCGGCCCAGAGCCCCGACTCAGAAAGGCGGAACTCAGTATTTGAACTATCCATATTGCATTCTATAATGACATTCTCTGACCATGTATGCATTATAAGGGACCTGCAATCTTCACTGAGGAAGCCGATATAGCCGGTTTTGCTGCCTGTGAGCCTGATACCTTCTTCCAGTGCGAAGTCCTCTATCTCACTGACCGAAAGCTCTGTCATCTGGTTTAGTTGTTGCAGGGCCTCCAGGCGTGCCTCTTCAAGCAGCAGGGCATCCTCGAACTTCTTCCTGTCCGTGAGGTCGTGCGCAACAATGATCACCTCATCCGAAGTCCTGGCAAAATGGAAGTCGATATTCCTTACAGTGCCATCCTTACACACCACATCTGAGTTCCTGACAACACCCGCGTCGTTGCTGTTGAGAATGCATTCCCACTCTTCCTGCCAGTTCTCCCTGCAAACCTCATCCGGATAAGCATGCAACCACCAGTCACTGATCGAAGTGATATCTTCCTTTGTATAGCCAAAAGCCTCTATGAACCTCTTATTGCCGTACTCTACCAGGCCTTCAAGACTTACGATCGCGATAGGCATTGGCGAGTTTTCAACAGTCTTGCGGAACTTTTCCTCGCTCTTCCTGGCATCCTTTTCAGCCTCCCTTACTGCTGTTATGTCACGTGCCAGCTCCAGGCGCACATCACGCCCGTCAGGCCATTTGATTATTCTGTCAGTGACGGAATAATTTCTCTTATCGGAATCATTATAGTGTTCCCAGACACATGACTCGTTCCTCTTTCTCAGGATGACGGGATTGGTGCAGAAGTCACATGGACTCTCCAGACCCTGAAATACCTTATAGCACATATCCCCTACAGGGTCTGTTCCGAGCTTTTCCCGAAGCTGTTTGTTCACATAGAGGATTTCATATGTTACAGGATCAGAAACATAGACCAGTTCTTCCATACTGTCAAATATGGACAGAAGCTGGTCCCTCTCAGTATTGAGTGACTCAACTGCCGTTTTTTCCTGCAGGGCGGACGCGAACATCTGGGGCAGTACCTTTAGCAGGCGTACTGACTCATCCGACCACCTTTTTTCCTCTTTGACCGAATCAAAGCCAATGTACCCCAGCAGATCATTATCAATGACCATCGGAACAAGAATAAGGGACTTGATCCCCTGGGACTCCAGTACGTCTTTTTCAGACTGCGTGTATTCAGGCGTCATGGAGCTTACAGAGGATATGTGTACTGGCTTGAATGTAGCGAGATCCCTGATGAGCGAGGGGGCATCTGCTGTGGGCATGTTCTGAAGATTGTCTTTTTCCGGTTTCACACCGGAAGCACACCATTCATGGGTATTGTGCATCAGGGACTTTCCGTCAGAGAACTGGAACACATAGCTGCGGTCGACACCGGCGAACTCTCCGATCTTCATTAGTGCAAGGTCAATGCCACGGTCAAGCTCTTCAGCCTTCAGGGAGAGGAATTTTGTTGATATATCGCTTATAAGGCTTTCAAACTCAAGCTGATGTTCGAGCTGGGCCCTGTTCCTTTTCAGAGACTCCAGGGCCTGTTTTTTTTCAAATGCTATTCCCAGGAAACTGGAGAACATGTCGAGCATTCCCTTCATCTCATTTCCAGCCTTGTGATCCTCATACCTGTATCCCAGAACAATGAAACCTGAAAGTTCTCCACTGGTTATGACCGGATAAGCCACGAGGGACCTTAGCTGCATACACTTCATGAACGCCCTCTCAGGGAATGCCTGTACGGGAAGATCATCAATACAAGCAACTATAACTGTTCTCTCATCTGCCAACCGGGACAGAAGCCACTTGAATTGTATTTCCTCCATACTCCCGTTCTCATCCGGAAGAGGGGGGTCCTTTGGTGCGTACCACTGATGCAGAACCGCCTTTGATTCGTCATTCCTTACCTTATAAAAAGAAGTTATGTCAGCACGGTGTATAAGAGCCAGTCTTTCAAGCGACTGCCTGATCATATCATCAATATCTTCGGAAAAGACAAGGATGGAAGAAATATCGAAGAAAGCTTTCTCAACCTCATTCATGTATACAGGCTCTTCAATGCCATGATCATCCTGTCTACTCTCAGACTGAAGCTTCCTGTCAATTCTGATCAACTGCCAGCTGTAAACTAAAAAAAACAGCATTAGAAGACTAAACGACAGGACCCAGAACAATTGGATACCCTGTGTCAGCATATGCCACAATCCGATAACTATGAAGCTCAGGATAAACAAATAAATGACAGAGTCTTTCTTTCCAGGGGTCAGCTGCATGTTATCGCCGTTTTAAAGATCGGGTGTGTCTTTTGTCTAGCCAGAGAAGCAGAATGATAGTTAGATAGTGATCTTTCGTAATTCTACATCAATCAGACATCAATAATAATGATATTTAAATCCATGTAGTTATTCCGCAGCGTGCTTTTGCATGAAAATAAGAAAAAATAAGTTATCCTTAACTTTATTTGATCAGATCTTCTGCTGCAGCAGGATTAGCGGAAATTGTTTATAGGAGTTGGTTCACGGAGCAATATATAAAGTTACCGGATTATAAAAACGGGATCATAGAAAGTGTTATAGTGCTTGGGATCCGAACATAGAGGAATGGACAGGTTCATTGAACTTCTCAAAGGATCAAGACACTGCGTATTCCTCAGCGGAGCGGGCATCTCAACCTTTTCAGGCATTTCCGACTTCAGAGGAAAGAACGGCATCTACAGAAGATTTGATGCTGATAGGATATTTGACATCGATTACTTCCATTCAAGTCCTGAGTACTTCTACTCACATTCCCGGGAGATGGTTTACAGTGTTGGGGAAAAGGAGCCAAACTTCATCCACACCACACTTGCAAAGCTGGAGACTGCAGGAGTGATCAAGACCCTCATTACCCAGAACATCGACATGCTGCACTGGAAAGCCGGCTCCAGGAACCTTATTGAGATCCATGGCTCTGCAAGGGAGAACACATGCCTGTCATGCGGTAAAAAATACTCCTACGAGCATGTAGCAAAAGTGGTCAACAGTGACAGAATACCAGAATGCGGTTCTTGCGGAGGCCTTATCAAACCCGACATAGTCTTCTTCGGGGAGATGCTTGATGAAGAAACAATAACAAGAGCTATGATCGAAAGCTCCCTCGCCGACCTGTTCGTGGTCATAGGTTCTTCACTGCTGGTGCAGCCGGCAGCCTCACTTCCCCTCTGCTCAATAAGGAACAGAGGGAAACTTGTCATAGTTAACGATATGCCAACCCCGCTGGATGAGTACGCATACCTCCGATATAAGGACCTTGAAGATGTTTTCAGGAAACTGGAGAAACACTTCTTTAGCGGTCAATTGCAAGCTGAACAAAAAGATGAATCTAGCATTAAAGAAAAATGATGAAATGGCTGTGCGCCCTTTCACTCATCATGCTGCGGGTACTCGAATGAGATTTCCAGTACGCCGTTCCTACAGCTTGATCTGGCGGAATCCGGGTCAACTCTTGCCGGTAACCTCACAAGTTTTGAATAACCCACACCGTTGACCATAACACTGATCTCTACATGCATATCCGATGGATAGTACTCAATGCTATCTTCATCGGCCCCGAGATCAGCCAGCAGATACACTCTGTCACCTGTCTGCTGAACTTCGATCAAAGGATCTTGCTGCAGGATATAGAAGTCCCCTTCCTTCTCCTCTTCATCACTCGGCTTCACAGACTTTCTCCCCTCAAACCCAAAGATCGTAGGATTTTTACCAGGCTGACTGATGATCGTGAAACCCTGAACAATAGGCCTATCAGCATCTTCACTGATACTGTTTTCCAGCATACTCAGGATATGGTCTATCAACTGGTCTATCGTTTCGATCTTTATTTCATTGGACTTATCGTCATTTTCATGACGTCTTTTGTCGTCCATGTATTCATCTCCATTCATATTTTCGCGTTCTTCATTTATATGGCTATGCTTCCGAAACCGGGTTTGTTTTACCATATACGAACAAGTTCTATAAAAACTAAACGCACAAATAAAAGATTTAATTCTTACAAAAGTTCCCAATCAACTATTTATTCGTGTATTGACTTGATATAGACAACTCTTAAAAGAGGTAATATCATGGTCTCAAAGGAACTGCCGTTCACTCAAGACAAAATAGCCGAGATAATAACAGAACACCCCACCCCTTTCCACCTGTACGATAAGAAGGGAATCCTGAGCAATGCAAAGGACCTGAGGAAATCTTTCAGTGTAGTGCACGGGTTCAAGGAATTCTTTGCAGTGAAAGCGCTGCCAAACCCCTATATCATGAAGATTCTCAGGAAAGAGGGTTTCGGTGCTGACTGCAGTTCAATGGCTGAGCTCCTGCTTGCAGAGAAGGCAGGGATTGTCGGAGAGGACATAATGTTCAGTTCCAATGACACGCCTGCAGAGGAGTTCATCAAGGCCAGGGAGCTTGGAGCGATAATAAACCTGGACGATATCAGCCATATAGAGTTCCTTGAGAAGACCGCAGGAATGCCTGAACTTATATGCTGCAGGTACAACCCCGGTCCGCTCAAGGAAGGCAATGCGATCATCGGAAATCCACAGGAAGCTAAATATGGTTTCACGCGGGAGCAGCTCTTTGAAGGGTACAGGATGATGAAAGGAAAGGGAGTCAAGCGGTTTGGCCTGCACACCATGGTCGCATCCAACGAGCTGAACCCCGAGTATTTTGTCGAGACTGCAAAGATACTCTTCGATATTATCGTAGAACTTTCCAGGGAACTGGACATACGCTTTGAGTTCGTGAACCTGGGAGGAGGTATCGGTATCCCCTACAGGCCGGAGCAGCAAAGGGTTTCCTATGACACCATAGCCACAGGAGTGCAGAAGGCCTATGATGAAAAGATAAGAGCTAACGGGCTGCATCCACTCAGGATATACCTCGAGTGTGGAAGAGTGATCACCGGACCATATGGATACCTTGTGACAACTGTCAGACACCTGAAACACATATACAAGGACTACGTGGGTACTGATGCCTCCATGGCAAACCTGATGCGCCCCGGCATCTACGGAGCATATCACCACATTACAGTACTGGGAAAGGAAAAGGAGGCTCTGTCGCATACGTACGATGTCACAGGCTCCCTCTGTGAGAATAACGATAAGTTCGCCATCGACAGGAAACTACCTGAGGTCGAGAGAGGCGATGTGCTGGTCATCCACGATACCGGTGCACACGGATATGCCATGGGATTCAACTATAATGGCAAGCTGAGGTCTGCAGAGATCCTGCTGAACGAGGACGGGAGTTTTGTCCAGATCAGAAGGGCCGAAACAGTGGACGATTACTTTGCCACCCTTGACTTTGAGGGTCTTGAAAGGTTCTGAGAACAAACCTGCTTCTAATGGATATAGGAATAGCCTCTTTTTTAATCCTATGTCCATGATTTTTCTTCTCTTAATGAGCTCTACTGAGAACGCTTTTCCTTTCATAGTTTTATAGGTATATTATTTTAATTTCATAAATTATATATATGCGTCCATCAACCACTTTGATTAATCAGAATCCAAAGTGGTGTTTCAATGGCCCTGAAAAAGATAACATTGTTAGTTATTGCATGTATCCTGCTGTCTTTTCTGGCAGTACCTGCCATGGCAGTCCAGGAAAATAAGGATAACGAGAAGATCCCCGTGCTGATAAGTTTCAAGGGGAAGGCAAATGCCGAGCTTGTGAAAGCATATGGCGGCAATGTAAAGCATGAATACACTATAATTCCTGCCGTCGCTGCTGAGCTTCCGCAGAAGGCAATAGATGCCCTTTCGAAGAACCCAAACATCGATCTCATCGAACCCGACGGCCAGGCGCAGATACTTGCTGACGAGGTTCCATGGGGAATCACCCGCATCAATGCTGCAAGCGCACAGGCTGAAGGCTTCACCGGGACTGGCATAAAGGTCGCAGTCCTGGACACAGGTATTGATTACACGCATCCTGACCTCAAGGCCAACTATCTGGGAGGTTACGATTTCGTTAACCGTGACAACGATCCGATGGACGACCACAGCCACGGGACACATGTTGCGGGAACGGTCGCTGCGGCAAGTAATGGCATTGGGGTGCTTGGAGCAGCACCACAGGCAGGACTTTACTCTGTAAAGGTTGCTGACAGTTCCGGGTACTGCTCATACAGCAATATAATAGCAGGTATCAACTGGGCAGTCGATAACAATGCCAATGTGATCACAATGAGCCTTGGTGGCACATCATCCTCATCCACATTGCAGAGTGCATGCGATAATGCATACAGCAAAGGCGTGGTGCTTGTGGGAGCAGCAGGTAACTCCGGCGGCTCTGTTATCTATCCGGCAGCATACAGCTCTGTCATAGCTGTCTCTGCTGTGGATTCCACAAACACCAAGACATCATGGTCATGCTATGGTCCACAGATCGAGTTCGCAGCTCCTGGTGTCAGCATCAAGTCAACAATGCCGGGAGGGCTCTATGGCTTCAAGAGCGGCACAAGCATGGCAACTCCACACGTAACAGGAGCCGTGGCCCTGCTGATGGGCACAGATGTTGCAGGCACCAGCTATGACGCCAACAAGAACGGTAAATGGGACCCTGCAGAAGTCCGCTCCAGGCTCCAGAAGACCGCAACAGACCTGGGCGCCACCGGGAAAGATAGCTATTATGGCTACGGACTTGTGAACGCCTATGCTGCAGTCAGCGGGCTTGAGAGTGCACCAACGGATAATACACCGGTTGAAGATGATGCACCGATCCCGGATACATCATCAGATACAGAACCGGTAGTTGTGCCAGATTCAACCACTGAGAACAAAATCTATGTTGGAAGCCTTACTGCAGTAAAAGATTCCTCTCTAAGGGGGAAGAACACTTTCGGCCTGGCTGTGGTCACTGTAAAGATCGTCGATTCCGACGGCAAGGCTGTCCCCGGAACAAGTGTGAGCGGAAGCTGGAGCGGACTGACAAGTAGAACTGTCTCAGGAGTTACAGATTCTAGCGGTATTGTGAAGTTCACATCCTCACAGGTAAAGAATCCAGGAGGTACATTTACATTCACGGTAAATGAAGTTGTATGCAGCGGATGTGTGTATGACTCGTCCCATAATGTACTTTCAACAGTGAGCGTAACATTTTAAGACTGAATTCAAGAGCGCACCTTGTCAGACGAGATGCGCTCAGTATATTTTATTTAAACCAGTGGATATTTATTTATTGACGTATTTATTTTTAAATCGTTTATATTAACACGCAGCAAAAAAGTAAGCGTCTGGGACGCGATAAAATTAGTGACAAGGACCCTATGGATGACCACAGCCAGGGAACACATGTAGCTGGAACGGTTGTTGCAGCGAGTAACAGTATAGGAGTGCTTGGAGCAGCAGGCAACTCCGGCGGCTCTGTCATCTATCCTGCAGCATATAGCTCTGTGATAGCCGTCTCAGCAGCGGATTCCAGTAACAAGATAACAACCTGGTCATGCTATGGCCCTCAGATAGATATTCCATTTTAAATTGAATATCAGTTTTCATCTATACACTACACTAAGCAGAGACTTATGTTTTTAAGTCCATGTATCCTATGTATGTAAAGGGATAATATGCAAGTGAATACCAGCAAACGCACGGAACTCATTGATATAACCGGTAATGTGAAAAGGCATGTCACTGAGAGCGGAGTTAAGGACGGTATCTGCGTTATCAGTACAATGCATACGACCACTGCAATAGTTATAAACGAGAATGAACAGGGGCTCGTTGCGGATATCCTCTCACTGCTGGAGAAGATGATACCCCAAGGAGCAGGCTATCAGCACGACAGGATAGATAACAATGCCGATGCACATCTCAAAGCCGTGCTGCTGGGAAACAGCGAAAGTATCCCTGTCAGGGACAGCAGGCTTGTGCTCGGAACCTGGCAGAGCGTTTTTCTTGCTGAACTGGATGGCCCCAGGAAAAGGAATATAGATATCACCGTGATTGGCAGGATTTAACGTAACCGGGAGAAATAAATCAAAATAAATTCATAAAGCAGGCCGTTTAAGCCTGCTCATTCGGAAGGTGCATAGAAACATCTTTTAGGCGAGCATATGGTGCCGGCATCTTTCATGAACTTCAATGCCTTGCTTACCTCTTTGCTGTCTATGCCGGTCATCTCGGCAATATCTCCTGGCCTGAGTGGTTTTCCTGCGCTTTTCAATGCTTCAAGGACTTTTTCTTCATTCTGGGTCATTTTTTTCCTCTTTCATTTGTCTGTGATACCTTATTGTCTGAAGTCACTGTTGTAAGTCAATAATCTGAAATTGGTCCTCAGAACGCCTTTCTGATAATATCGGCCAGCTCCCCGAGATTGCCGGTATCAGGATGCTGGTTCACTATAGTGTGCATAGAGCCGCCCTTATCATTCACTCTTCTTGGGATTATATGCACATGAACATGAGGCACGCACTGACCTGCGACCTCTCCGTTGTTGAGGCCGATATTCGATCCTGGGACATCCAGCGCCTTCTCCACTGCCCTGGCTACCTTGCTCACAGAGGCAAAAAGAGAGGACACCTCTGCCTCACTCATTTCTGTGAACCGCATGGAATGTTTTTTAGGAAGGACTATGGTATGCCCTTCAGAAGTGGGATAGATATCCAGAAAAGCATATGCAATGTCATCTTCATAGACCTTGTATGAAGGCACTTCACCTGAAACGATCTTACAGAACAGACAATCCACGAACATCACCTGTAGGAACTTAGATATACAGTTATTTATTGATTCTGATTGGAAGTTCCGTACATCAGTTTCTATTTATATGGACATGGCCTTATAGTATTCATGCGTAGATTCTATTGATAGGCATGACCATGAACAGGAAACAGATAATAACTGTTGGGGTGTTAATAGCGGGAGTTCTGTTGTTCTCAAATCTTGCCCTGGCAACAACTGCAGAGAATATAGGCGAAGAGGCATTTGCGAGCCTGACAGGTCCGGATGACCTTTACAGTGAAATGGAAGAACAGATACTGCTGTATAATTCCAGGCTGGACGATGTCCCATGGATCGTTAAAAGGATAGCAGGAAACGATGTGATACTTTTCGACATCACTACCAATGAAGGGGAGAAGCTGTATGCGCACGTAATAACCAATAATGGAGAGGTCCTGTATTATGAAAAAATATCCTCACCTGCCGAAGTCGATCCATCGGTCACTGTCACGACTGATGAAGAGACCGCCAGGAAGATAGTTGATTCAGACAGTCCCTACAATGAATTCAAAGATGCCTTAGGCAGGGAAGAGATATCCGTAGAGACCGAGAGCACACTGAAGAGGATCGCACTTGGGACATTCATGACAGTAAACAAGGTACTATAAAAAAAGTACATAAACAAGATATCTGGTGGCTGCCCGGGGACAACACCGCCAGAAGACTATTTTTAACTCCCAGACATAATATACTATAGTATCTAAAGATATAACCAGGGGATATAACGAACTCTAAAGGAGAGGCCTTCCACACATGAGTGATAAGAGGCCCTTTTTGACTGGCGAGATCGGACGCCAATTAATACTTATGCTGACGGGCGCAGTTTTCATTATTGTCATCTATATATCGGGAGATCATGCAGGCCGTCTTATCAAAGGCGCCACAGGCCTCCATTAACATATTCAGCCTGGACCCTGAGCCTGACTTTGAGTTCATACGCATGGCTGTGGAAAAAACAGGGTCATCATGTCTGTTCGCACTGGACTCGGGAGAAGAGAACGCACTTGCATGAGCTTCTTTTCATCCTTGATCGCTGACGTGAGATATCACAGAACTCCTGACGGGATGATGCAGGCTAGGACCCGGTCTCCGTCAGGATTGTCCCGTACATCTCATATAAAGCCTGTCTTCCAGCTACTTGAAAAGCGAAGCACCCGCGGCCTTTGCGTCTCCCATAAGCTTTGCGTTCTCCTTCACTCCACCCGGGGCGTGATGTCCTGCATCTATGAAGGTGCCTTTCACATCCATCCCGAACATGCCCAGGGTTCTTGAGAACTCATCATAGACACCGTTGAAGGAACCTGCCTCAGGAGCACCGTGTGCACCTACAATGACAGCCTTTTTCCCGGTGCTGATACGTGGAGTAAAATCCGGATTCACAAGTGCCCAGCAGCGATCAATGAACTGACGCATCTGGCCCGTGAACTGGAAGAAGTATATGGGGGAACCGAACACAAAACCATCTGCGTTCTTCAGGGCATCGTATGCCTTTGACATATCATCCTTGATCTTGCAGCCATCGACACTCCTGCAGTAATCGCATCCCTGGCAACCCTTTAAGCTCATATCGTTTATGTAGAACTTCTCTACCTCAGCTCCTGCCTCCATGGCCCCGTCAAGTACCTGCTGCACCAGCACATCTGTATTCCCGTTCTTCCTCGGACTTCCAACAAAACCAACTACTTTCATCATGATCATTTCCTTTCTTTCGTTATTTTGATCGAATGACACTGTTCTTTAACAGAATCATACAGTATTGGCAGTTAATAGGCAGTGACTATATTTATATATCATACACTCACTTTTGATAGGCACTAACAAAAAGGATAGTAACGTTATCATGCTTACTGAGAGCGAGACTCAAGAGGTCGGAAAATGTAAGGGGTACAATTGCCCTGTGGAAGCAACACTGGATGTAATAGGTGGAAAATGGAAACCTCTCATTCTTTGGCAGTTGAGGGAAAAGACGCTTCGTTACAACAGCCTGCAGCAAGTCCTGCCAGGTATTTCTCCCAAAATGCTGACCAAGCAACTCAAGGAACTGGAAGATGATGGCCTTGTAAGGCGCAAAATGTACCCGGAAATACCTCCCAAGGTAGAATACTCGCTTACAGATTTTGGAAGAACCGTCATTCCGGTACTGGAAGAACTCTGCCGCTGGGGAGAAGGATACATACGGCAACGTGGCTGCACTGACATGTAAGGCATATTATTCACCGTAAATTATTAAAAGGATGAGATATTATAATCAGCTGGTATAGTTGGCTTTCTGAGATGTGTATCTTTTACCGTACATCCCCTTCAACTTGCCCGTCAGTTTGGCCACATCTCAGACCACAGCCATAAGGATTCGACAGGCTTCAACTCTCTTTTCTCTTCTCTCTCTGTTTGTCCCTTTCAGGTTCTTTTTTGGCAACATCAATGACCAGGTGATTACATCGCCCACTTTTGGCCCCGCATACACTGCAATATCTTGGCATATGAACCTGTATTAAAGAATCGAGCCCGGGATATAAATGTTGTGCACCCCGGTATTCCCCGGGGAGGATAAGCAGATCAAACTACGTATAAATAGTATGACTCATATAAGTTGAATAGTGGAAAGGGTATATCCGGATTGCAGATTTCTATAGGGTTGCGGGAAATGGAGAGAGCTCTGCTTGACATAGTCTTCAGATCAGAGAAGAGAAAGAATATCCTTCTGCTATTGCATGATGGAGCAAGGGGAATGGAGGACATCTTCAAAACTCTTGGAACAAGCAGGCAGGCATTACTTCCCCAGATGAAGATACTTGAGGAATCACATCTTGTTGCCCACTATGACGACACCTACGAACTCACACCTGTGGGAAAACTGATAGTCGGCGAAATGGCGCCTTTCATAGATACTGCAGATGTCTTTGATACCGATATAGAATACTGGGGAACCCGCAATCTTGACTTCATGCCACCGCATCTGTTTAAAAGAATAAGTGAACTCCGTCAATGCAAAGTTGTCAACCCCTCAATAGTAGAGTCATACGAGATAGACAGAAGGTTCTATGAAGCAACCAAAAGATCCCGGTCACATTCTGCAGTTACTGCATTGCTTCACCCGAACTTCACAGAAATGGCTTATGAACTGATAGACTGCGGAGTGAGACTGGATTTCGTGATTTCCCGGAAACTGTACGATAAACTCATCAGGGATAATTATAGCAGCCTTGCAGGACTTCTTCAGAATGAACTTGTCCGCATTTTCGTTTTCCCTGGAAAAATGGATTTCAAGTATGTTTCATACAATGACCATTGCATCATGCTGGCTCTAATAAGAAGTGACAGGAACATTGACAATAGTTACCTGCTGTGCAGCAGCACCGATACCCTCCAGTGGGGAAAAGAGTTTTTCGAGTATTATGTAAATCGATCAGTTCCCTTAACAGAAATATGACCGCATTCGGAAGAGGTTGTATTCAGATCTGGTAATAAATAAATCAATCGACACAGATATCTTCCCCTATCAGTGCAATTTCCTTGCTCATTTCCTGCAATAAAATCTCAACTGACATATCGTTATCTTCTGCTGCATCTTCAACCTTCGATGCTATTTCTGCCAGCATATTGCAGCCAATGTTCAGAGCGCTTCCCTTTAACTTGTGGGCACGCCTCTTTAAGTCCTGCATATCATTTACCATATAAGCCGCCCTCATATCTGCAAGGTTCTGATTGAAGGTGGTCATTGCAGTGGAAATGAGCGAATTGAACATCTGCAGGTCTCCGCCTATGTTGCTCAGCAGTTGCTCTTTGTTGAAACGATCGCAATTTGAGGTGCTATCTCCCCCAGGTAACCCAGGCCTGCAATCACAGGTTGGCAGCCATTTATGCAAAATATCCCTGATAGTTCCGGCAATAACAGGTTTGGCGATATAGTCATCCATACCTGCTTCCAGGCAGCGTTCCTTCTCTCCTGTTACTGTGCCCGCTGTAAGTGCAATTATCGGGGTACGGACCCCATTTTCTCCATCCTCCGCCTCGATCTGCCGGATAGCCCTGGAAGCATCATATCCACCTAGTTCAGGCATCTGGATATCCATGAATATCATGTCCGGTCCCGTATCCTTAAAAGCCTGGACAGCCTGCCGCCCATCAGTCGCCTTTATTATCCTGGCCTGTGGAAGCAAGCCCGAGATGATTGTGGAGGCCAGGATCATGTTGATCTCATTATCCTCAGCGAGTAGTATCGTATATTTGCCACCAGTTTCTCCTTTTGGTCTTTCCTGCATGGTCCCGGTCCCTGCTGTGAGGAAAGTCTCTTCAGTGGAATGGACATGAGCAAGCGTTCGGAAGAATTCTGTGATCCTGACCGGTTTGGTGATGATGGACCGGATGCCCAGTTCCTTACACCCGTCGTGAACAAGGGAACTATCCGGTAAGTTATGCATAATAATGAACGATCCCCTCTCCCGGGAGAAAGTGAACCTGTCCCTGACATTACGCACGAAGTCAAGACCGTTCATCTGAGGCATATCATAATCAACAACAAAAAGATCATACTCACGCTCACCGGCCATGCAGAGAGCTTCTGCGCCACTGCATGCAAGATCAACCTTGATATCTGCGAAGCGCAGCAGACCCTGCAGGATAGAACGGCTTGTAGTATTGTCATCCACTACCAACACCTGGTGGATGCCTGATAGATTGTAAACGGCAAACTGCTCCCCCTTCTCAGCCTCGAAGCTCACAGTGAAATGGAATGTACTCCCCTTTCCTGACTCGCTTTCAAGTTCGAGTCTGGAACCCATTTTTTCAAGCAACCTGCTTGAGATTGTCAGTCCAAGCCCGGTACCGCCATACCTGCGGGTGATGGAGCCGTCCACCTGTGAGAAGGAGTTGAATATACGGGAAAGGTTTTCCCTTGCAATACCTATCCCGGTATCCCTTACAGAGAATGTGAAATCGACAAGTCCTGTATCTGCAACAGGTGCCGCTTCTATTCTCAGTTCTATCTCTCCTGTCTCCGTGAACTTGACCGCATTGCCCAGCAGGTTAACAAGCACCTGTTTCAGTCTTAGCCTGTCAGCAATAACGTAGCGTGGCAATTCCGGAGATACGTTGAGCAGCAGTTCAAGTCCTTTCTCATGTGCCCTGCATTTAACAATGTCTGCAATCTGCTCGCATGTTTCCACGAGGTCGATCCTCTCAGTATCAAGTTCAAGTTTGCCGGCCTCGATCTTTGAGAAATCCAGCATATCATTTATCAGGTCAAGCAGTGAGGTCGCGGAGGTGTAGACTGCTTTCATGTGCTGCATTTGAGCTTCCATGAGTTCTGTTTCCATGAGCAGGTCGGTGAATCCGATTATACCGTTAAGGGGAGTGCGCATCTCATGGCTCATTACAGCAAGGAACTGGCTCTTGGCACTGTTGGCCATCTCTGCCTGGGCAGCCATGTGATTGGCATGATCGGTTGCTTCCTCAAGGAGGCGATTCTTTACAAGCAGTTCCTCTTCTGCAGTCTTCCGGGCAGTGATGTTGCTTATAATCACCATATAGCCTGTTATGCCCCTATATTTGTCATTAAGCGGTAAAGATGTGACAGAAAGCCAGAAAGTAGAATCTTCAATGGTCATCTTTACTTCCCTGTTGTCCTTGGCGCCTGTTTCTGGCCTATCTGTCAGAAGGCAGACCCAGGGATCTGAGAGTTCCGAAACCCGTTTCCCCATATCTTTGGCTTTTATGCGCAGTTGCTTTATTGCAGAATGGTTACAGTCAACTATCCTTTCTTCCATATCGAGGACTATCACACTGTCCGGGATATTATCAAAAAGAAGGCTGCGCGCCATGGGTGCAAAATCGAACAATTTGTAGCGGGTGAATCCTACATAGATGATGAATCCACTCAAGGTCATGGAAAAAGGCGCAGGATCAATGCCCCAGGGTTTCATCCCTGCCAGGTACAATAAGAGTGTAATGAACGGGATCAGGGAACCCAGCAACACGATGGAAACCTGTTTACGCAAGGCAGGTGAGGTCCCCAACAGCATACCGAAAAGCAGGCTTATACCCAGAATGACGCAGATGATGGTATATGCATTGTGCACCCAGAACCATATACCAGGTTCATAGACAGCTACCGGAAAAAGACCTTCGTTGGCAATATGGAAGCTTTTATGGAAAAGATCGTGGTATTCAGTCGTAAAGACAAGCAGGATAGTAATCACTGGAACTATCATGAAAGCAGCAACCAGTGAATTGGATGACCACTGTTTCTTCCCGGTGTAATTAATGGCAAAGAGCAGGAAAAAGAAAGGTATTGTGGAAACCCCAAGGTATTCCAGCTTATAAAAGACCAGGATCGTTTGCAGATCATAGGAGGATATTTCCAGGGCATAGAAGAGGGAATAAATTGCAGTGGATAGCAACAAAAATGAAAAGCAGCGGGCACCCGAGGTCGTCTTGATCTTTCGTATATAGAAGGCCAGTAAACAGAGAGCGAACACTGAGGCGATCAAGGGAATTGTGTAAACATTGAAATACATACCTACCTCTTGTCTTAATTGTGCGCACTCCTAACAGACTGTTCCAGTGAAGGAATACCTTTAACAGTATGGATAAACCTGCCTATGGGAATCCTGCCTGAGAACATCTGTTACCTGTAAGCTCACTTGTGCACATGTCCGGACACTCTGCCGATTATGCATAAACTACTCTTCATGAACAATTATTTTTATACATTATAAGTATATATAATTACTCAAGTGTCAGTGCTGAAAGAAAGAAAAGGCACGTGCACTTGTACAAAAAGGTGGTTGGTATGCCAACAAGTGCTAAGGACACGCTTCTACCGCATATCGCCGTGCCTGCTCAGGAGATTGAGCAAAGTCTTATTTAAGTCTTTTTAAATTATCCTACATTTTAGAGGACTGTCCACCGAACTGCTATAAAGCCAGACCAAGCAGCCATCTTGTAACGATGCCCACAAGCACTGCAGCAGTGAAGCTCAGGAGAGTCCTATCAGTATATATTCGCTAACCTTCCTGTCTGTGGTGAACCTGAATATAGACTTTGCAGCAACGAGAAGACCTATTGCCTGATACTGGTCAAGCAGCACAAAGGTCAGGATCAGGAAACGCTCCAGGCGGCCTATCCACAGGCCCGCGTTCAAAAGGCCTGCGTCCTCGTTCCCGCCCTTATCATTATGCCAGAGCTCGGTGAATTTACCAATAATGATCCCACATGGCCATATAATAACCACGTAGCAACAAGCAATATCTATAACCCTGGTCCGGCAAGAGGCAGCAAGAGGGCTTCCGGGATAGACATCGCGCTTGTGAACCCCGAGATAACAATCCATAAGGCAAGGATGGTAATATATGGGCCATCTAGTCCAGAACGAACCATTTGAGGTTGTCCTTACGGGTGGATTTGAAGCCATCGATCAATATGTGAAAAAACGCGTATGCCACGAACAGCCAGGCATAACTGAAGGCTCCTGAAAGTACGTATGCAAGCAGATGTGCAAGGATAAGTCTTGCCAACAGCGATATATTCAGATGGCATTGTTAATCAAGTATAGTTAGTTTATTATTTCTATACTTCATCAACAGAAGAACAGAGTATTTTAGCAATTCAAGACTCTTGGTATAACATTTTGTTTTTCTTCTCAATCTTGCCAGAAAGTGTCTGAATATACTGTTGTATCCTTCTACTGTATATGTTTCTGCCTTTGATCGTGTATGGATATTCT
>JASKKT010000008.1 GCA_030154025.1 Methanolobus sp. | reverse complement strand
AGATCATAACTGCCATCCCTGTCCGACGAAAAGACGATCATCTCGCCATCAGGGCTGTATGAAGGTTCAATGTTGTTGAATTCATCCTCTGTCAGGCGCACTCCCCTGGCAGCATCCGTCTCCTGGGTATATATATCACCTTCAAAAGAGTAGATCAGCCGGGTCCCGTCAGGGCTCCAGGAGGGAGAGGATTCATCACCCTTTGTGTCTGTGATCTGCATGCTCTGCCTGCTGTTCACATCCATCACCCAGATATCATAATTGCCTGCAAGCTTAGAAAGATAAGCTATGCTGCGTCCGTCGGGGCTTACCGACGGTTCCCTGCAGTCAGAAGTGCCCGTAAGTTTTAGGTTGTTGCTTCCATCTTCATTCATTACATGAAGACTAATATAACGTGCGGAGTAAGCGGTCTTGCTTTCGGTGGCGTAATATATCTTAGTGCCTGATGGATCAAATACCGGCTCTCCTACCCATGAGAGCGTGCTGTGGAGCTTAGTTGCGGCCGACCCGTCCGAGTTCATCACCCATATACCATGGTCGTAGGCATAGACCAGCTTCCTTCCATCAGGACTCCACGAAGGATGGTTACAGTTACTTCCCGTTGTCAGTTGAAGTTCCTCGTCAACAATAATGTCGCCTGCTCCGTATGCCGGATGTACCAGTGATACTACTGTCAAAACCAGGAAACTGATATATACTGCATATTTTGTATGCCTTGAACAAGAATTCGCGCACATTAAAAATATAATATTAACTATTATACATATTAATCTTTTGTTTTAAGGTTTCGCTCAGCACCTTCCCATCAACCTTGCCTCTGAATTCGGCCATGACGATCCCCATTAAAGGACCAACTGCGGCAGGGCCTTTCTCCTTTACAAAGTCGATGCGATCCCTGATGACCTGGTCAATGAACCTTTCGACGAGGTCCATGTCGATGCCGCCCATTCCCAACTTTGCTGCCGCATCCTTTGCACACAGGCAGGGTTCTGAAGCTATTGCCCTCAGTATGCTGTCTATAGCCTCTTTTGTTATCCCGCCTTCAGCCAGCAGTCCGAACACATCTATAAAATGGCGGTCTTCCAGCCTGTCAACCTCCACGCCGTCACGCTTGAGCTCCGGAAGCATCCCTGTCAGTGTTCTGACCACAATGGTGGCAGTGACAGTAGGATTTCCTGCAAACCTTCGCATCATTTCTTCGAACAGGGGAAGGTATGGGGAGTAAACGATCTTCTCGGAAAGTTCCCTGTGAAGGCTGTACTCTGACTCAAAACGTTTCGCACGTTCTGTGAGAAGCTCCGGAGTTTCTATTGAGTCAAAGTAATCTGCAGAGATCTCCACCTGGTGCACATCAGTCTCAGGGTACATCCTGGCGGCTCCGGGCAGAGGCCTGAGGTAGGAACTGTTACCGTCCGGCAATGCACGGCGGGTTTCCTCGGGCACTCCCTCAAGGACTTCTTTTGCGCGGATGATAACGCTTTCCATGGCCCCTTTTGCGCGCAGCTCAAGGTCTGCCACCATCACCACGGCGTCACCCTCAGTCGCGCCTACGGCCTCGCGCAACATAGTGACCTCCTCAACCGTGATGCCGTAATTGGGAAGCTCATCTGTATGGAAGATGCCTCCGACACCGGATGTTTTGGCCCGGTCGGAGAACTCAGTGCCTATACGCCTTCCTGGTTGCACTTCCCTGCCTGTGGATCCAGCAAAGCCGGGCAGCAAGACTGCAAGCACCTTTCCTTTCTTAAGGGCGTTAACAATAACCTTTGACTTTGTGCCCTTGAAAACATCAGTGACATCAAATATAGTATCACATACAGAAGCACCCTTTGACAGAAGCTCATCCCGGATGGCAAGCAGGTTCACCTGTCTTTCTACTTCGCGTTCCACAATGGTCTCGATCATATCCAGTGCCTGTACGCCCTTAAGCTCAACGCGGGCGCCTTTGGCTATGGATATATTCACATCCTGACGGATGGTACCCAGGCCACGCTTGACCCTACCTGTAGAGCGTAGCAGCATCCCTATCTGCTGAGCGGTCTCCTTTGCATGGGCAGGAGATATGATGTCGGGTTCCGTGCCTATCTCGACAAGAGGTATCCCAAGGCGGTCAAGTGAGTATATTATAGAGTCGCCCTTGTCCTCTATCTTCTGGCATGCCTCCTCCTCCAGACAGAGCACGCCAACACCTACCGGCCCTGCAGAGGTGTCAATACGTCCGTCCTTTGCAAGAAAAGCCGTCCGCTGAAAACCTGATGTATTGGAACCGTCCACTACTATTTTCCGCATGACGTGCACCTGGTCAACAGGTTCCATGTGAAGCAGTTTAGTGATCCCAAGCGCGATATCAAGAGCCTCCCGGTTAACCCCTGTTGGCGGCTCGTCATCGTTCTCCACGAGGCAGGTGCTGTCATAGCCCTTATATATATATTTACGCCTGAGCTTGGACTGCTCAAGAGCTGCCCTGTCGGTCTCGCCCATCTCGCTTTCCGTGGGGCGCAGGTAACGGAAGAATTCATAAGTGGATTCAGTGATGTCCCGTATCCGGGTGGGGCATCTGCAAAAGAGCTTCTTTCTGGAGTCAAGCTGCTGCTGGATCTCAAGACCACATTTCAGACCCAGTCCGGCATAATCGAATTTGTCGCTCATGAATATCTCACCAGGTAATTATCAGGGTACTTATAAGATATACGAAGATAAACGCAGAACATGCGCATCTCGCATACATGTCGAACATACGTCGGTTCACTCATGAAACAGCCTCAGGATGTATAAAGGTATTGTTTATCCGCCTGGTCCGGAAAGAAGGGTCTGTAATGACTGGAGGCAAGGAAAGGAACAAATGAATGGTTTTGACTCGAAAGATTTATAATCTACAATCATTTACAATGGAATAAGCACTCTAACCAGGCCCTATATAAGGGTATGGAAGGCACCTGCAGGAAACCGCTGCATTTAGGCTTCCATGACCTGCTGACCTGGAAAAACAAGGGCTTAACAGAGGCTTATAATTGCAGGCTGCTCTGGTCAGTCTCCGACCTCAGGATGTCCATAACTGCTTTTGCTCTGCGGAGCTTTGGGGACCATCGCGAATATTTGGGAGGCTTAAAATTTATAAGGATAATTCATGATAGATGCGAAGCATTTATAAGTGATAATCATGTACAATACCTTGTTGAAAACTAACTGTTAATCGTTAAGGATAGGAGTTTGCAAGATGTCGTCAAATATCGAACGCTGCTACCAGTGTGGGCAATGCACAGCCGCCTGCCCGATGGCTGAGCAGGAACAGGCCTACAAGATCAGAAGGTTCCTGCAGATGGAAAAGCTTGGCCTTAAAAGTGAAGAGCCAATGGCTATCCCGTTCATATTCTATTGCACGACCTGCTATAAATGCCAGGACAACTGCCCTCAGGGTGTAAAGATAGTCGATGGCCTTCTTAGCATAAGAGAAGCTGCTGTGCGCAATGGTAACATACTGCCTGCCCACAGGAAGATCGGGCAGATGCTCATGGACAGCGGTCACGCAGTCCCGGGCAACGAGGATGCAAAGAAGAGGCGTCTGCAACTGGGACTCACGGAGATGCCACCCACCGTTGCAAGCTCAGAGAAGCAGCTTAACGATATCAAGATACTCTTGAACCTGTCTGGTTTTGACCAGATAGTTGCCGAGGAGAAGGCATGACAGAGCTCTCGCTGTTCCTGGGTTGTGTCGCACCTAACCGGTACCCGGGAATAGAAGTTGCTGCCAAGAAAGTATTCTCAAGACTGGGTGTTGAACTTGCCGACCTTGAAGGAGCCTCCTGCTGCCCTGCACCAGGGGTCTTCAAGTCCCTCGATAAGGTCACGTGGCTGACCCTTGCATCAAGGAACATCACCCTCTCCGAAAAGAAAAGTGATGACATTCTCACTATCTGTAACGGATGCTTCAGTACCCTTAAGGATGCAAACGACATCCTCAAGGAGGATACCACCCTGAAGAAAGAGGTCAATTCCAAGCTCGCAGAGATAGGACACGAGTACAGAGGCACCCAAGATGTCAGGCACGTAATTGAATATCTCTATCGGGAAGTAGGAGTTGACAGAGTAAGGGAGGCGGTTACAAGGCCGTTGAACCTCAGGGTTGCCGTGCACTACGGTTGCCACCTCATTCAGCCTCTCAAGGATTCAAACCTGGAGATCGCTGACAAACCAACTTTCTTTGATGAGCTTGTTGAGGCAACCGGGGCTATCAGTGTGGACTACACGGATAAGATGAGCTGCTGCGGTGCCGGTGGCGGAGCCAGGACCGCGGTTCTTGACGCAACCCTGAAGATAGCTAACAAGAAGCTCGAACACATGAAAGAGGCAGGAGCAGATTGCATTGTCGATGCTTGTCCTTTCTGTCACCTGCAGTTTGATATGGGACAGTCAGAGATCAACCAGAAGTTCGGGAAGAACTACGATATGCCGGTCCTGCATTACACACAGCTTCTTGCACTTGCCATGGGCTTCTCGCCGGAAGAGCTGGGCATAGCCATGAACGCTGTTGATACCTCCAGGTTTATCGAAAAGGTAAAGACGGAAACCTTAGAGAACGAAGTCTGCACCAGTGTATGAATTCTCATTCACTGTGCTTTTTAAATTTATACACTTTAACCTATAGACCTATCTAAACACAAATATAGCCTCTGCTGGTAAACACGCCCTCAAACGTGATTGCAGGAGCTGTGCTATCTTATCATACTAGCCTGGAAGATCAAATATGGCTCAAAAAGAATCAATCACTAAGACTGAAGAATTTACAGAATATGAAGAAGCAAGCGACCCCCGGATAGGGGTCTTTGTATGCGAGTGTGGCGTGAACATAGGCGGCGTTGTGAACTGCAGGGCTGTGGCGGACTATGCTGCCACGCTGCCTGGGGTCGTGCATTCCACGGTTAATAAGTACGCCTGCAGTGACGCAGGACAGTCAGAGATCAAACAGGCTATAATGGAGCATGATCTCAACCGCGTACTTGTGGCCTCATGCACACCCAAGACACATGAACCCATCTTCAGGGCATGCGTTGAGGAAGGCGGCCTGAACCCCTACCTTTTCGAGTTTGTCAATATAAGGGAGCACTGCAGCTGGATACACATGCAGGACAAGGAGAGCGCCACAAAGAAAGCCAGTGATCTGGTACGCATGGGCGTTTCCAGGGCAAGGCTCCTTGAGCCTCTCCAGTCCACAGAGGTCCCTGTCACAAATAAGGCGCTTGTCATCGGAGCCGGCGTTGCGGGCATGCAGGCGGCCCTGGATATAGCCGATATGGGATACAAGGTCTACCTCGTGGAAAAGAACCCTTCAATCGGCGGCAAGATGGCGCAGCTTGACAAGACCTTCCCGACCAATGACTGCAGCATCTGCATCCTTGGCCCCAAGATGGTGGAAGTGTCAAGGAACAGGAATATCGAACTACTGACATATTCCGAAGTGGAGGAGGTGGATGGCTACGTAGGCAACTTCAAGGTGAAGGTCAGGCACAAGCCCCGCTTCGTAGATGTTACCACCTGCACAGGCTGCGGATTATGTGTCCAGAAATGCCCTATTGAGGTTCCAGACTTCGAATTCAATGAGGGCATTGGGACCAGGCGAGCGATATATGTGCCCTTCCCCCAGGCAGTGCCGCTTAGGGCCGTTGTGGACAGGGCAGTGTGCATAGATTGCGGTGCCTGCAGCAAGGCCTGTGAGAGCCATTCCATTAACATGGAACAGGAAGAGACTTTCTCCGACATTGAAGTAGGGGTGATCGTTGTCACCACCGGGTACGATGTATACAACCCGGAACCGACACATGACTTTGGCTACGGCCTCTACGACAATGTCATTACCGGAATGGAGCTTGAACGCCTGCTCAATGCCAGCGGCCCCACCATGGGCAAGCTTGTCAGGCCCAGCGATGTCCGGCCTCCGAAGAGGATAGGTTTTATCCAGTGCGTGGGCAGCAGGGACAAGAAACGCAACAGGTACTGCTCAGGGTTCTGCTGCATGTATGCACTTAAAGATGCCCAGCTCATCAGGGAAAAATATCCCGACTCCGAAGTATATATCATGTACATGGACATCAGGGCGCCCTTCAGGAACTATGAGGAATTCTATGACAGGGCAAGGGACATGGGCGTCAAGTTCATACGCGGAAAGCCCGGCAGGGTGACCGAAGGCAAGGATAACAACATCACAGTCCGCGTGGAGGACACGCTGACAAACAATATCTATAACCTTGAGCTTGACCTGCTGGTGCTCAGCGTAGGTGCAGTGTCAAGCGAGAGCTCGGAGCGTATCAGGCAATTGCTCAAGGTCAGCAGGGCAGCGGATGGGTTCATGATGGAAGCACATCCCAAGCTCAAGCCAGTGGACACTACACTTGACGGTATTTTCATCGGCGGCGTGACCCAGGGACCAAAGGATATCCCCTACTCGGTATCCCAGGGAAGCGCCTGCGCCGCCAGGGCAACACGCTACCTGGCCCAGGGCAAGGCAAGCACTGAGGGCATCACAGTGGATGTTGATGTGGATATATGCGTAGGATGCGGTATCTGTGTGCCCATGTGCCCCTTCCAGGCATTATCCCTGGTGGACGGAAAGCTGGGGATCATCAAGGCACTCTGTAAGGGCTGCGGCACCTGCGCTGTGGCATGTCCTACAGGAGCCCTGCAGCAGGATCATTTCAAAAACAACCAGATCTTTGCCCAGGTAAGGAGTGCTTTCACATTCGAGGGAGAATAAAAATGACAGATAAAGAATGGGAACCAAAGATAGTGGCCTTCTGCTGCAACTGGTGCAGCTACGGCGGTGCGGATACGGCAGGCATGGGCAGGTTCCAGCAACCCTCGTCCCTGAGGATCATCAGGGTCATGTGTTCAGGACGTATCGACCCGATGCATGTCCTCAACGCGTTCCTTGAAGGCGCAGATGCCGTACTTGTGACAGGGTGTCATATAGGCGACTGCCATTATGTTAACGGCAACTACAAAGCCGAGGTCAGGTACCGCTTCCTTGAGGAAATGGTCAGGGAGCTCGGACTGGAACCGGAGAGACTCCAGCTCAACTGGATAAGCGCCAGTGAGGGGGAGAAGTTCGCTAATTTCGTAAGGGATGTCACAGCCCAGATAAGGCAACTGGGTCCAAGCCCCCTGAAACCTGAGGGGGTGAACTGATGGTCAAGGTAGGAGACAGATTGCTTGGATATGCGACCGATCCGGATGTCCGTAGCAGGGGAGCGTCCGGAGGACTTGTCACCGCTGTACTTGCCGCTGCCCTTGAGAAGGGACTTGTGGAAGGCGTTGTCGTGCTCAAGCGTATGGATGAGTACGAAGCCATACCTGTGATCACCGACGATGTACAGGAAGTGCTGGCATCCGGCGGGAGCATGCATGCAGTGCCTGTGAACCTGGCAAAGCATGCGGTAGGCAGGAAGATAGCCATGCCGGGCAAACCCTGTGATGTCAGGGGAGTTATCGAGCAGGCCAAGCGCAATGGTGTCGACCTCGAGAGTACCTATATCGTTGGACTCAACTGCGGCGGGACAATGCATCCCGTGGTCACCAGGGAAATGCTCGTCAGGATGTATGAGATAGACCCGGAGGATGTCTCTGGCGAGGAGATCGAGAAGGGCAAGCTCATTTTCAGGACAAAGGACGGGGAAGAGAAGGCCATACCCATCGACGATCTCGAGGAGGCAGGCTATGGAAGGCGTGAGAACTGCCGATACTGCACCGTGAAGATACCCACCAGTGCCGACCTTGCATGCGGTAACTGGGGAGTGATCGGTGAGCTGGCAGGGAATGCAACCTTCTGCGAGGTCATGAACGAGAAAGGTAAACGCCTGCTTGATAATGCCATTGAGGCCGGCTTTGTGGATGTCCGGCCTGCTGACGAGAAAGCTATAGCCATAAGGGAAAAGGTCAATAGCGCTATGCTCAGTCTGGGGAGCGAATGGAAAGAAAAGGTCTTTACTGAGATGCCTGACCAGGAGCGCCTCAGCTATTACATGGAGCAGTTCGCTGACTGTATCCATTGCGGAGCCTGCAAGGAGGTCTGCCCTGTATGCACATGCGGCGAAGATTCCAAATGCACTATGTTCCACAGCCTTGCAGACAATTACCGGATGAGCATGTACCACATGGTCCGCCTGCTCCATCTTTCCGACAGCTGCATCGGCTGTGGGCAATGTTCGGATGTATGCCCAGTGGACATACCGGTCACGAGCATCTTCAGGCGCTTTGCAGACCCTGCACAGAAGAAGCGTAACTATGAACCGGGCATGGATCTCACCAGACCGCCTTTCCTGGAGGTGATGCTGAAATGAAAGAGAGCATATACACGAGCGTATGTCCAGGATGCAGCATCGGCTGCGGCCTTTACATCCGGGAGGATGACAGGGGTGCTGTCAGTATCGACTTTTTGAAAAGCAGTCCTGTTAACAGGGGTAAACTCTGCAGGTTCGGGATGAGACTGCCTCACTACTATTCCACGCCTGCCACAGGCAAAGTTGAGGGCCTGGGGTCCGGCACTGAGGATGCGGTCAGGGCAGCCGCCTCAAGGCTTAGGGGAGCCGAGAAGGTAGCCATGCTCTCAGTGGGTAATACCACCTGCGAAGAGCACATAGCATTCATGAAGCTTGCAGAATCCCTGGGTACTGTAGTACATACAGGCATCCCGGTTTATGCTGAACTGCCTCCTGAATGCCATCCCCATCTTGAGGGCATGCCATTCACCGACATAGAGAACGCAGAGAAGATAGTCCTCTTCATAGACCCCTATGTGCAGTATCCGCTGCTGGTCAGGAGACTGCTGGCCGCAAAGCGCAACGGTGCACATATCACATCCGCAGGCACAACTGAACTGCACCTTGCACATGAGAACCGGAAGCTGAGCCCGGAGCAGTATGCAGAACTGGACCTTGATGGTAACTCCGTTATAATCACGGATATACATCCTCATACCGACCCCTGCCACATACGACAGCTGCTCAACGTTGTGCTTGATACCGGAGCAAGGTTGCATGTCGTGAAGCCTTTCGTAAACAGCGAAGGCGTGGACAGGCTTGCAAAGGGCAGAGCCGGGACGATGGGTATCTCACAGATCATGGACGGGATCGAGAAGGGAGATATCAGGACACTTGTACTGCTTGACAGTGATCCCGTCGAACTGATGCCCGATACCGACAGGGCAGTCGAGGTGCTCAAGAAGCTTGATAACCTGATCGTGATAAGCTCTCGGGACAGCCTGGTTAATGCGATAGCTGATGTGGTCATAGCCACCGAGCACCTGTACCGCAAGAGAGGCACGTTAATCAATGCAGAAGGGAAGCTCCAGGAGAACAGCGGGCAGGGCGTTGACGGCATAGATGCGATGTCCATGCTGAGCAGACAGCTGGGGGCGGACGGTTTCGATCACAGGCAAATGCACGGCTACCTCCACGAGAGGATGATAGATACCCTGGCAAGTGAGAACCGGAAGCCGGAATACTGCAGGATGGAGTGCGGGACTGTTCCTGCACAGCAGAATGGAGCCTGCACGCTGGAGTATGTGTACAATCCCTTCATGTGGTTCAGCCAGCCTGATGACAACGACTTTGTGCTTCTTGACAGAAGCATGGTCAAAAGCCTCGGACTGAAGAAAGGCGGCACTGTAAGGCTGGATTCGGAGAAAGGCAGCATGAATATGCGATACAGGGTGGAAAAGGTACCTGAGGGCACTATACTCACTGGCAGGAAACTGCCCATTGCAACAGGAACAGTCACGAAGATCAGAACGGAGGGATGCTGATGACTGAACTTGACAAGGAACAGCAGAAAGCCTTTGTGGATGAGATTATGGAAGCCAACAGGCTAAAAGGGGCATCCAGGAAAAGGCTCATCATGTTCCTGGCCCAACGCTACAACTGGGACAAACAGAAGGTGCAGCACAGGCTTAGAAGGGCCACGCTGGCCCAGAGATATGCTGAAAGCCACTGATATCAAAGTAAGTCGGGCGGGACCCTGATACACATCAAGGACCGTCCAGTCTTGCTTTTTGCAGTTCTTTTGTAATTGTAACCTGATCACGCTTTATTATTTCTCTGCGCCTGATTTCCTTACTTTCGCTTCTACATCTTTCCTGAATTTAGGACTGCTGAGCAGTGAGCTTGCCTTTTCCAGGCGCTTCCTTGCAGCTTCCAGATGAGAAGGATCTATCTCAGGCAGCTCCACTTCAATATGCTCCCTGGGAGGCTCTTTTTCAGCTGAGAGCGTCCTTGAGATGTCAGGATAGTTGCGCTTTCCGGTCTTTATGGAGTCCACGGCGTCCCGCCACTGGCCTGCCCATGGTGAATCAGGGATACCTGTATGTGAAACCCCGGTACGTGAGACCTTCATCACATCCTTGGGGCAGGCATTGACGCAGGCACCACAGTAAATACAGTAGTCCTCTTTTATTGCTATGTTGTTCTTGCCATCCTCGGGCACGTACCAGAGGTGCGAGGGGCAGACATTGAAGCATCCGTGGCAGCCTTGGGGATCGCATTTGCTGATGTTGTCGTCAATTAGAGTGAGCTCGCCCTCAAAAGGCTTTTTGATATCAACTGCCTCGTAGGGGCATACTGCCTGACACCATGTGCATCTGGTGCATTTGTCATCATTCAATACCAGTCTCCCTTCGATCTTCGGAGCCTCACCACGTTTTTCTCCCTTTACACGGATGGCATCCTCGGGACAGAGATCCTGGCAGAGCACGCAGTAATCGCACTTGTCCTCATCCACCAGCAGGAGCTCGAACGGGTTCGGGTCTGTGGGTGTTGCTTCTTTTTCCACAAGGAGGAAGGCATCGCAGAACTCTGCGCAAAGGCCGCAGAAGTTACATTTGTCCGTATCGATCTCGATCTCGCCTTCAACATCCCCTCCTGACTTATCCCTGAACGGGGCTATCTCTTCCTTTTTCCGGAAGGTGAATTCCACATCGATCGCATCTTCCGGGCAGGCTGCTCTACAGATCGCACATGGGAGGCATTTCTCGTTCATGCGTACGTATGTATCCAGCTCCGGAAAATTTCCCTGTTCTGAAAAATCCCCTTCCGTGCTCATACTGAACGCATCCACCGGGCAGAAGTTTGCGCACATGGAACAGAAGGTGCACTTGTCAAGGTCCATCATCACAGGGGGTGCATCAAGGCCGGTAGCTATCTCCTTTATTGGCCCAAGCTCCAGGGCCTTCGTGGGACAGAGCCCCACACAGATACCGCATCCCATGCAGCGCTTGTAATCATAATCAAGGGACTTTACGGACTTGTCAGTGACCAGACGGTAAATGAAACAGGAGCCATCAACATCCATCTCCCTGCTTACAGATAGCGACTCTTCTTCCTTTGAGCTTTCCGGTTCCGTCACTGCGCCCCCTCCTGCAGTTCTGAGCCTATCGGACCTACCTTTTCCAGCTCATCCACGAATGTCCGGATGGAGTTTGCAAATCTTTCGCCTTCTGCTGCGGATATCCACTCGACCCTGAGGCGCTGCGGAGCTATACCTATATCACCGAGCACTTCCTGCAAGGATTCCATCCTCTGCTTGGCATGGTAGTTCGCAAAGATGTAGTGGCACTCTCCCAGCCTGCAACCCGCAACCAGCACGCCGTCGGCACCGCGCTCGAAGGCCTCAAGCACGAATGCAGGGTCCACGCGTCCGGCGCAGGAAACCCTGATGGGCCTGATATTGGTGGGATACTGTATCCTTGATGTGCCTGCAAGGTCTGCGCAGGTGTAGCTGCACCAGTTGCACAGGAATGCGATGATGAGTGGGAATTCGGACCTCACAGAGGTAGCCGCCTGTATCTGTGCCACTATCTGCTCGTCGGTGCTGTTGCGCATGGTTATTGCATCCGGGGGGCAGGAAGCGCTGCATGCACCACAGCCCATGCAGGACAGCTCATCCACAACCGCCTTACGGTCAACCATGCTTATTTTATTGAACTTGCACACATCCTCACAGATGCCACATCCTATACATGCATCAGCTTCCACGTGGGCGCTGAGAGGATCGGACTCCAGCTCACCCTTTGAAAGTAACTGCATTGCCTTGGAGGCTGCAGCACTGCCCTGAGCTATGGAGACCTGTATCTCCTTAGGTCCCGAGGCGCAGCCTGCTATGTAAATCCCCTTTACATGGGAATCCACCGGCTTCATCTTGGGATGGGCTATTGAGAAGAACCGGTCGGGACGACGGGAAAGGTTGAACACGCGGGATATCCGGTCTGCATCAGGGACATTCTCCAGGCCGGTAGCCAGTACAACAAGGTCATAGGGCTCCTCATGGATCTCGCCTGCCAGGGTATCCTCATAGCGCAAGTAAAGCCTGCCGGATGCATCGGCCATCACTTCCGCCACCCTGCCCCGGATGAAATCTATACCCATGGACTGGGTCCTTGCGTAATATTCCTCATACATCTCCCCGGATGCACGGACATCAATATAGTGGATACTGATCTCAATATCAGGATAGCGCTCCTTGAGCAGCTGGGCGTTCTTCATACTGGCCATACAGCAGACCCTGGAGCAGTAAGGATTGCCGACCTTCTCATCCCTTGAACCCACGCACTGGATAAAGGCCACCTTCCCCGGGATCTGGCCTGTGGACGGGACCACCACTTTTCCTCTTGTGGGACCGGCTGCATTGAGCAGGCGTTCGAGCTCCATGTTTGTTATCACATCAGGATACAAGCCATGCCCGTACTCAGGCTTACGCGCCGCATCGAAGAGGCTGTAGCCTGTCGCAAGGATGATGGCCCCGACTGTGAACTCAAGAATTTCCTCCTGTTGAGTATAATCAATGGCATCCGCAGGGCATGCCTGTTTACAGAGGCCGCATCCCACACAGTACTTATTATCTATATAAACTACCTGCGGGACTGCCTGTGGGATAGGCATATTGATGGCCTTTGTCTTCCCGAGGCCGGAGTCGAAGGGGTTGGCCATCTCCACCGGGCATACGCGCCCGCACTCGTCTACGCAGCCCTTGCATTTGTCCTCATCCACATATCTTGGCCTGCGCTTCACGGTAACATGGAAATTGCCCACGGATCCCGTTACCTCGCTGACCTGCGCCATGGTGATGAGCTCGATGTTAGGATGGTTCTGCACGTCGGTCATCTTGGGTGCCAGCACGCATATGGAACAGTCATTGGTGGGGAAGACCTCGTTGAGCAGGGCCATCTTACCGCCAATGGTAGGTTCCTTCTCGACCATTATAACGTGGTAGCCTGAATCCGCAAGCGTCAGAGCGGCCTCGATACCTGCAACACCTCCCCCGATGACAAGCACGTCTTTGGTGACCGGTACTTTCTGAACCTGGAGCGGATCAAGCAGCTTCAGCCTGGCAACGCCCATCCTGATAAGGTCGAAGGCCTTCTGAGTGGCCATCTGAGGCTCTTTCTGGTGCACCCATGAACACTGCTCCCTGATGTTTGCCATCTCGAGCATGAAAGGGTTGAGCCCTGTCTTTGCAAGCACTCTCTTAAAGGTCGGCTCGTGCAGGTGAGGCGAGCACGCAGCCACCAGTATGCGGTCAAGCTTGTTCTCCTTTATATCCTCGATGATAGCATCCTGCCCTGAGTCCGAACACATGAACTGGATGTCCCTGACAACTGCAACATCCTCTAAGCTGCCTGCCTTCTCCTGAAGGGATCTGACGTTGATGACATGGGCTATATTCAGTCCGCAGTGACAGATGTAGACTCCGATTCGCATTTTAGTGGCTTCCTTTTGCAGAAATGATGACCTTCGGAAAGATATAGTTTTGCTTCTTAAGTAAGTAGTATTTGCGGTCGAGAAGACCGGTGAGCAGTTTACCATTTCCTTTTTTACCCCTCCACACCCAAGAGTTCTTTGAGGTATCCAACCGGAAACTGCCCCACTTATATGTCAATACCCCCAATCCCTTAGTATCAAAAAGATATCTGGGTATAAGTGGTGAAACAAATGTACTGTTACCAGTGTGAAGAAACAGCAAGTGGGCAGGCCTGTCTGAAAGTGGGTGTCTGCGGAAAGAAAAGCGAGGTCGCCGAACTACAGGACGACCTGATATATCTGCTGAAGAGCATCGCTTTCTATAATATGAAAGCAAGGGAACATGGGATCAATGCGGAAAGGACGGACAGGTTCATGCTTGACGGGCTCTTCGCCACTCTTACGAACACCAACTTCAGCAAGGAGAATGCAGAAGAACTTCTCAGCGAAGGCTTTGAGATCAGGGACAATATCAGGCAGAAGCTGGAAAAGCAGAATGTGAAATTTGAAGAGCTTCCCGAGGTGGCAAGGGTAACCCCGGAAAGCATCAAGGGTATCGATACAGGCTTCAACGCCCCAGGTGATGAGGATATCCGTTCCCTCAGATCGCTGCTGATCTTCGGTCTCAAGGGCATAGCTGCATACGCCCACCATGCATACGTGCTTGGGTTCAAGGACGATGAGATATTCAGGTTCGTTGAGAGAGCCCTTGTAGCAACAACAGACGACAATGTAGGAGCTGACGAACTTGTGGGCCTGGTAATGGAATGCGGCTCGGTGGGAGTCACAACGCTTGCCCTCCTTGACAAGGCAAACACTTCTACCTACGGCAACCCCGAACCCACAAAAGTGAACATAGGAGTTCGCGACAGGCCGGGCATACTCATAAGCGGGCATGACCTGCGCGATCTCGAGCAGCTCCTCGAGCAGACCAAGGGTACAGGCGTTGATGTGTACACCCACGGGGAAATGCTTCCTGCAAACTGTTATCCCGCATTCAAGAACTATGATAACTTCGTAGGCAATTACGGAGGTGCGTGGTGGAAGCAAAAAGAGGAGTTCGAGAAGTTCAACGGTCCCATACTGATGACCACGAACTGCCTGGTACCTCCGAAAGCAACATACACTGACAGGATATACTCCACAGGCATTGTCGGATGCGAGGGTGTAACCCACATCGGGGAAAAGGAGGACGGCACAAAGGATTTCTCGGCCATAATCGAGCAGGCAAAAAAGTCAAAGCCGCCCGAGCAGCTCGAGGAAGGCTCCATAGTAGGAGGGTTCGCACACGCATCAGCTTTGTCTGTTGCCGATAAGATAGTGGATGCCGTCAAGAGCGGAAAGATCAGCAAGTTCGTGGTCATGGCAGGATGTGACGGCAGGCATAAGGAAAGGAGCTATTACACGGATTTCGCAAAGGCCCTGCCGCACGATACTGTTATTCTCACAGCGGGCTGTGCCAAGTACCGCTACAACAAGCTTGACCTGGGAGACATCGGAGGCATTCCCCGGGTCCTGGATGCAGGCCAGTGCAACGATTCCTATTCACTGGTGGTCATCGCACAGAAACTTGCGGAAGCATTCGGACTTGAGGACATCAACGACCTTCCGATAGCATACAACATCGCATGGTACGAGCAGAAGGCTGTGCTTGTGCTGCTGGCGCTGCTGAGCCTTGGCGTGCGGAACATAACCCTTGGTCCCACCCTGCCGGCATTTATCTCACCCAACATACTCAATGTGCTTGTCGAGAAATTCAATATCAGACCGCATACAACAGTTCAGGAGGACCTCAAGGTCCTTCTCTGAATTTTATATCCTTTTTTGATATAACGGAGGCAAAAATGATAATAACAAGTTTCGGGAATGAGCCTGACAGGGAAAATCCTCACGGGGTCTCTGTAAAGAAACTGTATGATACAGAGCATGCACAGGTAATGCATATCGAACTAAAGCCAGGGGAGAAACTCAAGAAACATGTGACTCCGGTGGACGTATTCTTCTACGTGCTTGAGGGTGAGGGAATAGTAGAGATCGGCGAGGAGCAAGGGAAGGTATCAAAGGACATGATCATAGAGAGCCCTGCCAAGATACCTCACAGGGTGATGAACGAAGGTACCGGAACGTTCCGTTTTCTGGTTGTAAAGGTTCCAAGACAGACCGACCAGACAAAGCTGCTTTAAGGGGCAATGGCATGGCCAGACATGCCTGCTTCTTTTCATTTATTCTCTTTACGGTTTGGGAGGAAAATAGATTAATGGTATAAGCGACAATAATTCCCATCATTGAAGCTGATAACGGAGATTTTTATGACACACCTTAAACCTATTATGGAGAAAACACATGCATGGGCAACTGCATATGCTAAAAGGAAAGGTTACAGATTAAATCCTGATGATGAAATGGTTCAGCTTGTGGTAGAAGGTCTTGCAAAGAACAAGGCAGAACTCGGAAAACAATACTGCCCCTGCCGAATAGTCAGCGGTGATGTGGAGCAGGACCGCAAGATCATATGCCCCTGTATCTACCACCATGATGAGATAAAAGAGAATGGTAGTTGCCACTGTTCACTGTTCTTCAGTCACTGAGATATAACTGAGCGTCCATCACTGGTCCGGAATAACCGCTCAGGAGAGAAACATGGCAAGTGTAATGGAAATATATCAGTTACTACCAAAAACCAATTGTAAGGAGTGCGGAAAAAGCACTTGCATGGCTTTTGCAGTTGACCTGCTTTCCCGTAAGCTCAAAGTGGAGGACTGCCTTCCTCTTGTCAGGGAAGGGAAGTACAAGGCCAGCTATGAGAAGCTTTCCGGCATGGTGACCCCTGTGGAAGATGTCACCGAAACCGGGCTTATCGTACACGCTGACAAATGCATAGGATGCGGTAACTGTGTGGTCGCATGTCCTGTCAATGTTGCGGCTGATCCCATGGGTGCAGGCAGTGGCAAGGCCCCCACGTGTGACAGGGTGATCCTGAAGGTTGAGGATGGCGTTGTCAAGGCCGCCAATGTCCAGGAATGCCGCCGCTTCGGGGAGAATAAGATCCTCTGCGTTGCATGTATCGATACCTGCCCGACAAAGGCAATAGAATTTGTATGATGGAATGGATAATAATTCTCTGAAGGGACTTTTATAAAGGGGGATCAATTTGGACAATGATAATTACGTCTGTACGGGCTGCGCGCTCCTGTGCGATGATATCGATGTGGGACTTGAGAATGGAAAGGTAGCTAAAGTCCATACTGCATGCAGGAAAGGATTCGCATTCATGAAGGGATGCAGCAATCCTCTGGAATGCACGGTGGATGGCAAGAAGACGGATGTTGATTCAGCTATCAGGGAAGCGGCAGAGATCCTGAGAAATGCTGAAAGGCCGCTCATTTTCGGGCACGCCAATTCAAGCTCGGGTGCCCAGAAAAGAGCCATCGGGATCGCCAGGAAGATAAATGGATATATTGATGACACTTCATCTTTCTGCCAGGGTCCCATGGTGGAGGCCATCCTGGAAGGCAAACTTAAGACCTGCACCCTTGATGATGTGAGGCATAAGGCCGATGTGATAGTTTACTGGGGTGCAGACCCTGCTAACTCGCATCCCAGGCACATGTCGCGTTACTCCTACTTCCCCAGGGGCAAAGAGCGCCAGAGAGGATGGGAAGAGGACCGCACTGCAATATGCATCGATGTGAGGAAATCCGACACTGCCGAGATTTGCGGTGAGAGCGGGCTCTACCAGATACCCGTGAAGGGTGATGTGGAGTTCATGGATGCCCTGGTGAGCGCTCTTTCCGGGAAGATACCTAAGACGTCCTATGACTTTGATAAGAAAAGGCTACTGGAGCTTGCAAGCATACTGAAGAAGGCAAAGTTCGGAGTGATCTTTGCAGGCCTTGGAATGGTCTACGCACTTGATGACCGCGAGCCTCTCTACAGGCTTATGGACAAGCTCAACTCGGTCTCGAACTTCCATCTTATCCCCATGGCTGGTCACTACAACATGAGAGGCTTCAATCAGATCCTTTTCGAGGAAACAGGGTACATCAACCGGGTGAAGTTCAACGGGGCCGAGATACTGCACGGACCTGAGTATTCGGTTGTGGAAGCACTGAGAAAGAAGGCCGTGGATGCAGCGCTTGTTATAGGCGCTGACCCGCTTACAAGCCTGCCCCGTTCAGTGGTCAGGCATCTTGAAGAGATACCCCTGATAACCATTGATCCCTGCCAGACCCTGACGTCAGTGAAGGCGAAGGTCACGATTCCCTGCGCTCTCGTCGGCGTAGAATCGGGCGGTACTGCCGTTCGCATGGATGGGGTGGAGATCGGACTGAAGCAGATCGTTGAAACTGACCGGCTTTCGGACGAAGAGGTAATGATACGTATATCGGAGGCACTCTAATGGGATTCGGACAGTTCCTTTCAGCTCCTGAGGTAAAACTGAGGATAGTCACTTACAGGGATATCTTCCAGGATTCGGCAAAGGTGACATCGCTTTTTGGAGAGGATTACGAAAAGCTTTCCGCGATTATTAAGCTTGATCCGAAGGACCTCTCGAAACTTGCTATAAAGGAGGGTGATACACTCATGCTGAAGAACGGCTTTGGCAAGGTGGTGGTGAAAGCCCAGAATTCCGGCTATGAGAAGCCACACACAGGAACAGCCTATATGGTGAACAGCCCATGGTCCAATGTCCTGGTGCCTGAAGACGCAGGTGGCACGGGAGTGCCTGAGTTCAAGGATTTCGAGGTGCTTGCATCCAGTGCAAAGGGAGCTAAAGTGACAGGGATAAGGGAGATCATCTGATACTTTTTATCCCCTTTTTGCAGGTCTTTCAGATATTCTCGTAAGCATCACCTGTACTCATATTCTCTATATTGCAGGGTGCATTACCATTCCATACACAGCCAGTTTTCCTCCGTACTCCATCACACTCTTAGGCACGGATCAACGTAGCTTTGCACGGATTTCACGTGCAGGGATTTCTAAACCCACTATGTCCTAAATCCGTGTTCATCCGTGTAAATCTGTGTCTTTTTAGAATAACGGCCTATTAGTCTCCTGAGTTCTATTTCAGACACGGATTAACACTGATTTGCACGGATTTGACGTGGCAGGGGTTTCTGAACCCAATGTTCCCGAAATCCTGTATATCCGTGCAGATCCGTGTCTCTAGAGTGATTGTGAAAAAGCATCAGTCTGAATGGAAAAGAAAGTAGTCGTCTACATGAATGATTTTATCCATGTTTCAAATCAATTCTCCAAGTCTGCTTTTTGTACCGCTTTCCCTTGACCTTTTATTTTTAAAGGAAATGATCTTCCCGTCTTAGCAGGAGTTGGGCCAGGGAATGAATTATACTCCTGTGTAATCAAGTTAAGTTGTTTATCCCTCAAATTAGTTTTTTGAAAAGTTATTTATACGTCGTGGGTATAGGCTATTATATAGCGAAAATAACCTTTTCGTAGACAAGCAGAGGTAATTAAAGATGACATCATGGGAATATGAAATAAAATCAGTTCGTTTTGGAGAGTGGGACCTTATGAAAGAGGACCTGAACGAACTTGGCATCGACGGCTGGGAACTGGTCAAGCTTTCAGGTGATGTGGATGAGCAGGGAATGATCAAAGCCTTTCTGAAGAGGCCGCTAGATATACTTGAAACCTGATCCGTTTTCCTAAATCCCTTTTATATCTTTTACCTGATCTTCAGGCATTACTCTGTTTTGCTGTGGCAGTGCTCAAATACTGCTCTATCTGCGTGTAGCATAAATGTACCCCTTCTCAGACATAAAAGTATTTTAATTGAGCAGCCAATCATATAATCGGGGTTTGTTGATGAAGATTGAAATGATTATCTTTCTTGTTCTTGTAGGTGTATTTCTGGCAACCGGGTGTACGGGTGCCCAAGACGTGGACGATGCGGGCACAGAGATTCCGGAAGTGCCTCCTGCCGAGCCCGGACCTGTGCAAACAGGACCTCCTGAACCAAACGGAAGTGAAGTGTACAGTTACATTACTGAAGAGAACAGCTACCGGAACTGGAACCTGTGGCCTTTGCGGGAGGAGAAGTATGCAAGTGTCAGTATTCACGGCCGCTGCTCACCACCTATGTCTCGGACAATGCCCTGCCTGCCATAGAGAATAGGGCAGGTGCCCTGCCTTACGGGAGCATGGTGGTAAGGGAAAGCTATGATTCGGAAGGCGAGCTCAGGGAAAATAGGTGTGCGTTACAAGGTAGAAGATTATGACCCTGATCACAACGACTGGTTCTGGGCTGCCTACACTCCGGAAGGGGAAGTAATAGTCGAGGGAAGGGGTGAGTCATGCCAGAACTGCCACTCGGTAGAGGCAGCTAACGACTATATCTATACTGCTTACATAACAGGCACTCCTTATCCGGTAACTGAGGTCAATATCAGGAACTTTGACTTTGATCCGGCTTCTGTCACCATTGCGGTGGCGACACTGTAAGGTGGACGAACATGGATTCAGCAGTTCATACTATAGACGGCGGCAGGTTCAGGTCTGAAGCCATGCGACAGGGAGATTCCTACAGCTACACATTCAATCAGGCAGGCACTTACTACTACATGTGTACAGTGCATCCATATCGTGTTACTGGGCAGGTCATTGTAACAGGCTGAGCCTTTATACTGTTTTTTGCGTGCATATGTATTCATGAAATGCCCTGACGCATTATTCCGCTAATGATATTAATTATGCTGACAATTATTCCATATGGGGAGGATTATGAGAGGAGTATTCTTTGTATTTGTATTACTTGCAGTAATGGCTTTTGTATCAGGATGTACGGATTACCAGTCACCAGGTGAGATCCAGCCTCCGGGGGAAATTGAAACGACAGAGGTGATCATGCTGAATTACCGATTTCTGCCTCAGGATATAAGGGTCTCTGAAGGGTATACTGTCACCTGGACTAATGACGACAGGGTGGCCCATACGGTAGTTGCGGATGCCGGCGAGTTCGATTCGGGTGAGGTGCAGCCGGGTGAGACATTCAGCTATACTTTTGAGGAGGCGGGTGTCTTCAGTTATTCATGTACAATACATCCCGGAATGATAGGTTCCGTCACAGTTCAATGATGTGGGGACTCAGGTGAGCCATATGAAGCTTAAGGATACAGAATACCGCAGGTCCTATCCGGTGTAGTGGAGAGCAGTGTGGCCTGAGTTGTAAGATTGGATCTGGCTACAAATGAAATGGATTCACTCATTTACGATAGAAATATGTGTCATAAACAAGGTAATTGAATTCTGGCAATAGCCTATTTAAATGGCACACAGTCAGCCAGCATTGCTACAAAGACAAAGCAGCATGAATTTCATCAGAGGTCCAGGCAGAATGATAGCATGACAGACCCGGTATCAAATGTTATGAACATCTCTATTCCACGAGCCTATAGTAACAGGACAGTCCAGCTCTATTTATGGCTGGGCATAATATCTGCCATCCTGATCAGGATGGTAATCATCGCGGATCATTACAACGGGCTGCTATCAAAAGTGTTCTTCTACCTGGGCGTTATTGGCTACTTTGTCTTCTTTGCCCACAGGTGCCATATCACAACGCGCCGTGTAGGTGTGCTGAACGATCTGGAACTGCTGCACAAGCTTGAAGAAAGAAAGCCCCTGAATGAGATGGACTATGAAGGACTTGAGTACATCGTAAGGAGTATTTCGCTATCAAAGGAGCGTACAAACTATCTTGTGATCATAGTGTTCTCCCTTGTGGCTATCCTCCTGTCCCTGACACTGGACCCTGGTATAATTGCATAGTATCAAGTCGATTGATCCTAAGGCCAGTGCCTGTGGACTCAAAGAACGAGGCGTGCTGCTTTGGTGACATTGTAGTTGAAGTCTGATATATAGATAAACTCTCCATCCAAAGGTTTCGCTTAAATGCGAAACCTCCCTCCTTCCCACCAATGTCTTCTTTTACTGGCCTGCTATATGGTTACAGGTTGAGGCAGATATGCAAGCGGGTTTTCGTTTAGGATAAGGCAAAGATTAAGGGTTTATGGACAAATGTGGAAGGGATTGGATGACAAAGATAAAAATAAACTATTTGAACCTGTTAAAATCTATCAAACTAATAATTTGATAAGTGAAAATGGATAAACTAAACGTAGAAAATAATAGCTCTGTAGAAATGCTCATGCAGCATGCATAATACCAACCAAAGAGAACACGGAGCTCACAGAGAATCGCTTCAATATGTTTTCATTCTCTGTGTCCTCTGTGAACTCTTGTGGTTCAAATGAGGAGGTAGGTTTTCTACAGAGCTCCTATTTGCCGATTTTTTTCTCGCAGAAATGTGCCGGCTTCGCCGGAGCCCTCCGGGTTGTTTTCAAGCATTCCTACAAGTTTCCCTACACCCAAGATCACTCCGATCGATTTCCTTCTCACCCTCAACGATCCCTGAAACGAGAAATTTTCCTGTTTACCTTTTCCTGGCTCTTTAGCTGCTTTTTCTCGTCCAGTATTGCCATTATTAATTTGGAGATGCCACTCTTTTGTATTACTCGACACTGGTATCCCTACAGGACCAGACGGGGTCGCGGGCACTTGTCGTGACTATCTTGTTGTTGCTTAAAAGAGCTTCAAGGACCTAATCTTGCTGACAGGTTATTCATAGTTATTCATAAATGGTGTATACAGGCAAAGTTATATATCCATGTAGATTTTTTATGGGCGGTAACATACGACCAGCAAAAGGTGCAGCCGGTAAATATGAGCCCGGCTTTGAGAATCACTGCTCCGGTGATGCAGAGAGCAGGAGCAAAATCCGTTTAAGTAATCATTTATATTAATCGTGTTAATTATCATAGGTGACATTCATGGAAGGTATTCTTGCTAATGACCCCTTCGGGGCTAAACAGATTCTTGACCTTGGCGGTAAAGAGGTAACTGTCTATCGCCTGAAAAAACTGGAAGAACTTGGTATTGTCAACCTTTCAGGCTTGCCATACTCGATCAGGGTTCTGCTTGAAGATGTTTTGCGTAACATCGACGGTGAGGTCATCACTGAAGATGATGTGAAGAAACTTGCAAAATGGAGCCCGGAGTTAATTCCTGCATCCGATATTCCTTTTGTCCCTTCAAGGGTTATAATGCAGGACTTCACCGGTGTTCCGGCTGTTGTTGATCTCGCTGCCATCAGGTCTGCCATGCAGAGGCTGGGCGGCGATCCGAAGAAGATCAATCCTGTAATACCTGCCGACCTTGTTATCGATCATTCCATCCAGGTGGACTACTACGGCACATCCTATGCGCTCCACTGCAACGAGAAGTACGAGTTCCACAGGAACAAGGAGCGCTACGAAGTGCTTCACTGGGCCCAGAAGGCCTTTGACAACATGAGGGTAGTGCCTCCAGCAAGCGGTATCATCCACCAGGTCAACCTTGAATACCTGGCTCCCCTTGTACATGTAGTCCGGAAGGGGTCTGAAGATGTAGCATATCCCGACACCCTTGTGGGCACTGATTCCCACACCACCATGATCAATGGCCTTGGTGTGCTGGGCTGGGGAGTAGGTGGCATCGAGGCCGAAGCAGTCATGCTCGGACAGCCTTATTACATGCCGATCCCCGAAGTCGTGGGCTTCCGGCTTACCGGAGAGCTCAGGGAGGGTGTCAGCTCCACAGACCTTGTACTGACAATGGTGCAGATGCTCAGGAAACATGGCGTCGTGGGCAAGTTCGTGGAATTCTTCGGTCCGGGCTACAGGACCCTTGACCTGGCCGACAGGGCGATCCTTGCGAACATGGCTCCTGAATATGGTGCAACAATGGGCTTCTGTCCTGTTGATGAGAGGACCCTCGACTACATGCTCCAGACCGGCAGGAGCAGGGAACATGTGGACATGGTCAGGAAGTACTGCAAGGAGCAGGGCCTCTTCATGGAACAGGACTCTGTGGAGCCGGCTTTCAGCTCGACACTGGAACTTGACATGAGCACGGTCTCACCATGTCTTGCAGGTCCAAAACGACCCCAGGACCGCATTGCAATTCAGGATATGTCAAAGGTTTTCCATCAGGCTATGAAGGAGGCCTTCGAGGCAAAGAGCCGCAAGTCACCCAACGGCGACATTGACTATGGCCGCTGGCTCGGGGACGGAGGCTACAGCATTGCCAGCTCTCCACACCATACCGGCATTGTGAAGGTCAAGTGTGCCGATGATGTAAGTGTTACCCATGGGTCGGTGGTCATTGCTTCCATTACCTCATGTACCAACACTTCCAATCCTTCACTTATGATGGGAGCCGGACTCCTCGCAAAGAACGCCGTAGAGCGCGGCCTTAAGGTCAAGCCTTTTGTCAAGACCAGCCTGGCACCCGGTTCACGCGTCATTACCGATTATCTAACAGAGGCCGGCCTGATGCCATACATGGAAGCTCTCGGCTTCCACGTTGTAGGCTACGGATGCCTTACCTGCATAGGCAACAGCGGCCCTCTCAACGAGGCAGTCTCAAAGGAGATAGAGAAGAAAGACCTTACAGTTGCAGCAGTGCTCAGCGGTAACAGGAACTTCGAAGGCAGGATCAATTCCCAGGTCAAGGCTAATTATCTTGCATCACCCATGCTGGTCGTGGCCTATGCTCTCGCAGGGACCGTGGACATCGATCTCAGCACTGAACCCATAGCATGTGACCCTAACGGGCAGCCGGTATATCTCAAGGACATCTGGCCGGGAAAAGAAACCGTCGACCGTTACACAAAGGACTTTGTCACTCCTGAGATGTTCGAGGAAGAATACTCCAATGTCTTCAAGGGGACAACTCTCTGGAGGGAGCTCAACGCACCTTCCGGACTGCTGTACGACTGGGACAAGGATTCCACCTACATCCAGGAGCCGCCATTCTTCAAGGACTTCCCTCTGGAAGCGGCCCCTTTGGCTGAAATCAGGGATGCACGCGTCCTTGTAATGGTGGGCGACAGCATAACAACTGATCATATCTCTCCTGCAGGTTCCATCCGTACAAGCTATCCTGCAGGCCAGTACCTGCTCTCAAAGGGAGTCGATGAGAAGAACTTCAACTCCTACGGCTCAAGGCGTGGGAACCACGAGGTCATGATGAGAGGTACCTTCGGCAACGTACGCCTGAAGAACAGGCTCACTCCTGCAAAGGAAGGTGCCTGGACACTCTATCACCCGACCGGAGAAGAGATGTACATCTATTCTGCAGCCATGAAGTATGTGGAATCCGGTATTCCGCTCGTAATCCTGGCAGGAAAGGAATACGGTACGGGCAGCTCCCGCGACTGGGCCGCAAAGGGCACTCAGCTCCTTGGTGTGAAAGCGGTCATCGCAGAATCCTTTGAGAGGATACACCGCAGCAACCTTGTAGGGATGGGAGTGCTGCCGCTGCGTTTCAGGGACGGCGAGAATGCCGAGAGCCTTGGACTGACAGGCGCGGAGACCTTCGACATCCAGGGGATCGACAGGCTGGAACCCTACGGTGAGCTTACTGTAATAGCCAGGGATGACAACGGGAAGCAGAAGCAATTCAATGTGGTCGTAATGCTGAACTCTGCCATAGAGGTGGAATACTACAGGAACGGTGGCATCCTGCACAAGTTCCTGAGGGATAGGGTTAAAGGGAAATAATCCCTTTATTTACTAGCCACATCTTTGATGTGCATTACTCATTTATCCGATCATGTCCTGTATCATTAAGATACGGACCTTTAGTGAACTCTATAACAAGGTATGCCTGGACCCGTTCTCTGGATCCGTTAAGGCATCTTTTTACCATAACGTAGATTTCCTGCGTAGGGGGCACTTATATGCAAGACACGAAAAAAGGACTTGAAGATGTTATAGCTCTGGATACCAGCATATGTTCCATCGACGGAATGGAGGGAATACTGAGGTACAGAGGGATCGAAGTTGAACAACTGGAACAGATGCCTTACGATGCGGTGTCCTATCTTCTGATATTCGGGGAGATGCCGAATCCTCAGGAGCTCGAGGCATATTCAAGAAAGCTCAGGGAAGAACGCTATATCAACAGAGAGATCCTGAACGTGCTAAAGGTCTGCAACTATGGCACAGAGGCCCTTGATTCCCTGAGGACTGCTGTCTGCTGCTCTGCCCACATGGACGAGGAAAAAGATGAGAGCAGCATGGAGGCGAACATGAACAAATCCATTCGCCTGGTAGCTAAGTTCCCTACCCTTGTTGCTGCAGTCTACAGGTATAAGACCGGGAAGTTCCTCATTGCCCCTGACGAGAAGCTGTCCCACGGAGCAAACTTCCTCTACATGCTGAGGGGTACGGTCCCGAGTGCTATCGAAGCTGAGGCTATTGAGAAGGACTTTATCCTGAGTGCCGAGCACGAGCTTAACCCGTCCACTTTCTCCCTGAGGATAGCGGCTTCCACCATGGCTGATATCTACTCGGCTGTGATAACCGGCCTGTGCACCCTGAAAGGGCCTCTTCATGGCGGCGCCCGCAAAGGTGTCATGGATATGCTTGATGAGGTTGCTTCACCTGAGAATGCCGAGCAGTATGTGCTTGACAAGTTCTCCAGGAAGGAAAAGGTAATGGGCTTTGGTCACAGGGTCTACAAGACCTGTGATCCCAGGGCAAAGCTGTTCAGGGACATAGCAAAAAAGCTTGCTGATGATCACGGGGATACCCAGTGGTACGACCTGGCCGAGAGGCTGGAGCAGGTCATGTACCGCGAGTTCATGCAGAATAAGGGAAGACCCATCTATCCGAACGTCGACTTCTACTCTGCTGTGGTGTACAAGTATCTTGAGATCCCGCCTGAGCTTGCAACATCTGTGTTTGCGGCAGGGAGGGTATCAGGCTGGGTGTCCCACTACTTTGAGCAGTATTCCCATAACAGGGTAATAAGGCCAAGGGCGAACTACATCTGAAGCTCAGGCCTTTTCACTTTCCTTCTTAAGGGAGAGGTTCATGCTCTCAAAACCCTGCTCGATATTCTTTCCCATCAGGTGAAGGATGAGCGGCACAAGCACTCCCCTGAAGCGCTCACACTGGATAAGGCGTGACCTGTTCTCATCGAGTTCCTCTATCCTGAAAGCATGTTCGCCATCGAAGATGCCCCTGACCCAGAGGCTCCCAAGCCAGCGAAATTCCTTGACAGGCTCGACCTTTACCACGGTCGGCCTCATGGTCATGGCTTTCTGTCCGGGTGGCTGAAGCAGGATCTCAAGTTGTGCGCCGGTCTCAAGTTTCCCCTTCCTGACCTGTATGAAGGGGTTCCAATCATCAAAATTCTCAAAATCAGTCAGGATGCCCCATACCTTCTCGGCCGGTGCATCAATAATAATGTCTGTGCATATCTTTTGCATCTCGGAATTAACCTCCCTTAAAAAAGGGAATCTAAAAGCGTTGCTTGTCAAAACACTGATATACTCTTTAATATTTATACTTTGACTTTTATGCCAGTTATCCTGATGCATCCATTCTACTCAATATCCGGATAAAACTCAGAACCGCCTCCTCGTTTCTTCTGCCAGGTTCCCTACCGGTATCAAGGTAGCTGCCAGGCTCACGAGCCAGCCTATAACGGGAATGGCGCTTACCAGCAGGAGTACAAAAAGTCCGAAGACAAGCTCCATCCATGGTCTCTGCACCCTTCCCACCTTTGCGAACATCCATTTACCAAGCCAGAGCCCTGTGATTATCCTTGCCAGGTACAGCAGGATGATGGTCAGTACCAGTATTATCAGCCCGAAGGGTATCCCTATGATCGTAAGCATGAGTGATACCGAAACGACAAATGCAGCTATCACTACCAGTAATCCCGTCAGGAAGGCCCTGCCCGGATTATCTGATGTCTTTCTTGCCAGGCGCTGCATCCTGTCCGGCCATATAGCCAGAAGCACAAGACCTATAAGCACAAGGGCAAGGAAACTGGCTATCCACCAGAGGACCACAAAGGCTCCTATTTCACTGCTCCTGTCGGACACCATGTTGTAATATATCTCTCCGCCGACCACTCCCGCGGGAACTTCTATCCTCTCAGGGGCAGTGTACCTGAGATCACCCTCTATCCTTGCATCAGGCAGCACTTCAAGGCTCCCCGACTGAAGCTCTGCATTTCCGCCGACATGTCCTCCCAGTATCAGGGTGCCTGCAGAGCCTGTAAGATCCCATGTGACGTTACCAAGCATATCCATCTGGCCGGCCGAGAACGCTAGCACTCCTCCAACAAGCGCCTCCCTGCCAATGACAGTATCGCCAGTGAAAAGGGCAAGGTCGCTCCCGACATCCCCGTTGAATGTCAGGTTGCCAGCCGCAACCCTGATATCATCGCCTACACTCCCGGTTATGATAACTTCGCCGGCCGCAATGGTGAGGTCTTCAGTCACATTGCCGCTGATCTCGACCCTTCCTCCCGCTATCACGACGTCGCCGATGACTGTCCCGCTTAACAGGACATTGCCTCCGGCTATGTATACATCATCTTCGATCACGTCATCTATCACAACAGTTCCACCGCTCTGTGCCGTCAGGGCTGACGCCGTACCGCTGAACATGAGAACAAACAGCAATGCTGCCGTGAACACTGCAAATATACCTTTCATATAAACCCCTGCTACCCTGAAAATAGTATGATGTTGAAGGTTAAAATCCTTGTTAAGGTATCCTGCAAAAAGGCCGGGTATGCTCACAGGAGACGGTAACTGCGAATAAATCCGTAGCTATAGAATGATTTATCAGTTGTTGTGTCTTTAGTGGATATGGTAAGTATGGGCAAAAACAAATTGACTACGGACAAGAACCAAAAATTGAGATGGATCCCTCTCGTATCCATCGGAGTGGTTGCACTCTTCCTGTTCTTTGCAGGATGCCTGGACAATGAGGCAGGGGATGAGGATGATAATGTGGAAATGAAACCTGGAGCACTTCTTAACCTGACCCGGGAATCCTATGGCATATCCGATGATATCGAGCTTGAGGTCAGGAACACAGGCAACACCAACCTCATGTTCGGGCGCAGCTTCAGTGTCGATCTCTTCAATAAGAGCAGTTCGGAATGGGAAGCTGTGGGGATGGACCTGATCGTGACAATGGATATGATCATCCTATCCCCCGGAGATGTCTTCACCCAGAGCTTCAATCCTGAAGAGGTCTTTGTGGATGAAGTGAAGGAAGGACAGTACAGGATCAGGAAGACCGTATCAGTTGATGACACAGGTGAAAGCATGGAACTGGAAAAGGTTTTCCGTATCGAGGCAGATACCGAGTAAAGAATAAGTGGCAGTCACTGATGGCTGAACAAACAGATCATGGCCCCTTCCCGGCAGAAGGGGCATGATTAAGTTTTTTTTAGTGATCCACGCCTCAGGGCGTTGAGTGTTTTGAACCGGGGGAGGAGTTCAGTTCATGAACGCCAGTGCTTTTGTGGGACATGATGTCACACATCTGCCGCACTTTATGCAGTCGGGCTTGTGGTCGTTAGTGTGCACTTCAAGCTGCATGGGGCACTTTTTCTCGCACTTGTTACAGTCGATGCACCTGGAATCGTCCACATGGAGCCTGTACTTGTTACCCCCTATGAGGTTCTGCATGGTTCCCATGGGACAGAAGGTACACCAGGTACGGGGGCTGAAACTGACACCCACTATCAGCGCTATGGTTGTGGTCATCAGGCACATTATCACAAAGACCATCCCTATCTGGTTGATGAGTCCCTGGGTTGACATGAGCCTGTAACCCATGAACACCATCATGAATGCAAGGAGAGGGACCCTTACCCAGAAGCTTCTCAGGATCCTTGGTATCTTCCGGCCCCTGGAGATCTTACCGACCCAGAAGTCATTGAAACTTCCCCTGGGACAGAGATTTCCGCAGAACCATCTTCCCCTGAAGATGCTGGTTATCATGAGCGTGGCAAAGACCACGAGCAGCAGGTAGCCAAGCAGGGGGAACCAGAGTCCTGCAATGGACACGATAAGCACAAGTACGCCGAGATATGGGGTTATTTTAAGCATGATTACACTCTTGATCCAGGATTTGTTCAATGAAGATTTGTTTAGTTGGAGATTGTTGTAAACCGGTTATTCTGATCACTTCTTTTCGTGCTTTTCCTCAGCCCAGCTCTGCAGTTCGGTATCGACCCTGACCACCCAGCTGTTGACGACCTGCATGATGAGCTCCCTGATCTCCTTCTTGCTGCGTATCCTGTACACGAAGAAGTATCCACCGCCGTCCATATTGTTCTGGGAGCGGATCAGGATGTTGCGCTCGTAGAGTTTCTTGACGCTTCTCTGGACCGTCGAAAGGTTCAGCCCCAGCTCCTCTGCAATGTTGTCCGTGTTGAGCCAGTCCTGGCCGAACTTAAGGAAATGCTTTAATACATCAAGGTCGGCTTTTGTCAGGTTCAGTCCGCACTTGATGACAGCTTCGATCTCAAATTCCTTACACGCAAAGTCGATCATATAATACCTCTGTTTATCAACAGTACTGTATTAAAGCAGCAGCCTATATAAGCAGTTCCAAGTACTGCATTAAATCCCAAAAAACAGAAGTACCGCTCCTTCCATTTTACAACAGGAGCGGTTCTCAGATCATCAGCCGGATGTAGTTCAGATGTAGCCGCCAACAAGCCTGTTTATCTCATCGCTTCCGATAATGCCCAGTATCTTCCTGTCAGCGTCCACTACCGGCAGGGCGGAGATATTCTTTCTTTGCATCTTCTTTGCGGCACTCTCGATAGACTCATCGGGACTTGCCGTGATGACCTCCCTGGTCATGATGTGTTCAGGAGAGGTATATTTCAGAGCAACAGCCTTGGATATGTCCCAGGAGGTGATTATCCCGGCAAGCTCGCCGCTTTTTGAAACCACCGGCAGGTGAGTTATCTCTTCCCTGCACATCACCCGTGCGGTTTCCTCGATGCTTATTCCTTCCTGAATGGATACAATATCCTTTTTCATAATATCCGCAACGGTCACATGGGAGAGGAAATTCGTTATGAGGTAGCTCAGCTGCCCTGTCTCCAGCAGGAAGGCATCGTGCCCGTAGTTGGATTCTATTTCCCGGTAAATGGCTTCCTTGTTGCTGGCTGTCAGCGCCGCCACGATCTCCCTGGACTGGTAGGGTGGGTAGAGCCAGTCAGAGCTGACCCCTATCACAAGGAACTTGGCCTGTACATCCCTCAGTCCATCCCGTAGCGAGCCGTTCATTGTCAGGTCGAAGTAGTCAAGCGCCTTGGTGATATACAGGTAGGTATTTGCATCGAAGCGCTTGGTAAAGGACTGCCCCTGGTGATGCAGGTAGCTCTCCACCTCGAAATCGAAGGCCAGGTCAAAATCATATTTATTCTTGTCCTGAAGCCTCCTTCCGAACTTATACTGCATTGAATCGTCGCTGAGATAGGTGATGTGCCCTATCATCCTGGCCAGTGCAAGGCCGTGGACCGGCGGGCTCTGGGAATAGTAATTACCTTCGTTCCACTTCGGGTCCGAGATGATGGCTATCCTGCCCACTTCATTGAAGGCTATCTGCTGGGGGGATGAGTGTGATGTTGTGGCTATGGCTATGGCCTTGCTGAGGGAGTCCGGATATGATACCGTCCATTGCAGCACCTGCACGCCTCCCATGGAGCCTCCGATGGCAGCAAAGAGCTTCCTGATGCCAAGGTGATCGATAAGCACTTTCTGTGCTTTCACCATATCACCTATTGTTATCACAGGGAAATCGATGCCATAGGGCTTGCCTGTAGCCGGGTTGGTGCTGGAGGGACCCGTGGAACCCTTGCATCCTCCAAGTACGTTGGAGCATATCACAAAATACCTGTCCGTGTCCAGCGTCTTGCCCGGGCCTATCATGGTGTCCCACCAGCCCGGCTTCTGGTCTCCGGGATGCCAGCCTGCCGCATGCGCATCCCCGCTGAGGGCGTGGCATACCAGTATGGCATTGCTCCTGTCTTGATTCAGGCTGCCGTAGGTCTCATAGGCCAGCGTCACCGAGGACAGTCTTTTTCCGCTTTCCAGCTGCAGCTCTCCGGGAAGATGGAAATACTGCGTCTCTGTGATCCCGAGTGACTCGTTTTTCATATTATTGCGACCTCTTAAGTGCCTGGTCAATGTCTGCTATCAGGTCTTTCACATCTTCAAGACCAACGGACATCCTGATGAAGTCGTCGGTCACACCTGTGGCTTTTCTCTCCTCCGGGGTAAGCTGCTGGTGGGTCGTGGACGCCGGATGGATGACCAGGCTCTTTGCATCCCCGATATTTGCCAGGTGGGAGAGCAGTTTCACGTTGTCGATGAACTTCCTGCCGGCTTCAAGCCCTCCCTTTATCCCGAAACCAAGGATTGCCCCGTATTTCCCGTTTAGATACTTCCCTGCAAGCTCGTGGCTCGGATGGCCCTCAAGTCCCGGATAGTTTACCCATTCAACAAGCGGGTGTCCTTTGAGGAATTCCGCGACCTTGAGGGCATTGCTGCTGTGCTTTTCTACCCTGAGGGGAAGGGTCTCGAGTCCCTGGAGGAGGAGGAAAGCGCTGAAGGGGCTGAGTGCGGGTCCAAGGTCGCGCAGCAGGTGTACCCTGAGTTTGATAATGAAGGCTATGTTCCCAAGCCCCGGGAGGTTCCCAAAGGTTTCCCAATATTTGAGGCCGTGATAGCTTGGGTCAGGTTCTGTCAGTCCGGGAAACTTCCCGTTATCCCACTTGAACTTACCTGAGTCCACTATGACACCGCCGATGGTGGTGCCGTGTCCTCCCAGGAACTTGGTAGCAGAGAGCACCACGATGTCGGCTCCGAAATCGATAGGCCTGGTAATGCCTATGCCCACCGTGTTATCCACTATGAAAGGTATCCCTGCCTCATGCGCGATCCTGGCTATGGCCTCAAGGTCAGGCACGTCGAGTTTGGGGTTGCCGACAATCTCTGCATATATCGCTTTTGTCTTTTCGTTGATGGCCTTCCTGAACTCCTCCGGTTTTGTGGATTCCACGAACCTGATCTTCCTCCCCAGGTTGGGAAGGGTGTTGTTGAATAACTGGTAGGTGCCTCCGTAGAGGTTATTGGCTGAGACTATCTCGTCTCCCGGTCCTGTCACCCCGAGGACTGCCAGGGTTATGGCAGCCATGCCAGAGGCCACAGCAAGCCCGCCAGTGCCGCCTTCAATAGCGGCCACCCTCTTTTCAAGTACATCGGTGGTCGGGTTCATCAGCCTGGTATATATGTTGCCGAACTCCTTGAGCCCGAAAAGGTTGGCCGCATGCTCAGCATCCCTGAACACGTAGGATGCTGTCTGGTAGATAGGTACTGCCCTTGAACCTGTGGTCGGGTCAGGAACCTGCCCTGCGTGAAGTGCCAGGGTGTCAAATCCATATTCATTGTTGTCCATTTGCTGTTCCTCTGTAAAATTTGCTGTAAGTTGTTCCGGCTCTGTGCCTCAGGATCACATGATCGCTTTCAGAGTATAGTAGTTGGAACAAGTATTTATTGGTTTCGCATATAACAATTGTGAATAAATAACCGCTGGTTATTTCAAGTGCTGCACAGTTCACTTCTGTTCGGGAAGTACGATAAAAAAAAGGCTTGTTATCAGACTTGATAACCGATGCTATAAAACAGGAAGGCCTTAGCAGGTCCTATACGCAAAAGATGCAGGCGTTGCAGGTCGATCTAAGCCTGCATCTCGCTCTGCATCTTCTTCATTTCCCTAATCTCCCTGAGCCTTCTGATGATAACCTCGCCAAGGAAGATTATCAGGGCTGCGATCAGGAAATACATCTTATAGCTGACGATATCGCGTACCAGCTTCTCGGACTTCTCCCTTGCCTCCGTGAGCAGGCTGGCGCGTGCCTCGTCCTCGGTATATGTGCTTCCACCGTAGGCCTTTATAAGCACAGGCAGTTCCTCGTTAAGCCCCACGTCGCGGTATTCCAGTGCATAGTTGACCGCTATGGGATAGCCTGAGAGGTCGTGAACTCCTATACTGCCCGGGCTGACACTGGCTTCATACACATTGTTGCCTGTCAGGGAGAGATCAACATTGTTGCCGTTGAGCTTGAGGATTGGCGTGCCTGTATCGTACATGGTGAGCACTACGTCCGTAGGCGTCCCGTACCATGTATCCGCAGCTTCCACCACGGCTCCCGTTTCCTCACGGGGGTTGCCGATAGCCCAGTTCACGGTAGAAGAAATCAGCTTTGAATTGTTGCCTGAGTACAGTGCAGTCCCCCACCTGTTCCCTCCTCTTTCGCCGTTATCGGTCGTAACGGCCGCGACCCTTCCAAGCCCGTATCTCCAGGTGGTGATAACAGGCTTGCCTGTGGCAGTGATGACTATCCTGTCGGCCCCCGCCTTCGGCGTGACATCATTGTAGCCTGTGATCTCGCCCTCCACTTCCACATCCCTGGTTATGAAATGCTGTGTGTTGAGCTCTATAAGAGGGAAGGTGCCGAATGCAGTCTCATTCTCTTCGGTCTGCTGCGGCAGTTCATTGAAGACAATGTTGGCCCTTTCACCCTGTTGCAATCTGAAGTATGTGCCGTCCACTTCATCCATAAGGCGCTGGGCAAAAGCGACCTGGTTGTTGTCATACTGGGAAGGAGCACTGGACCTGATATGAATATAGTACAGGTTTACTCCGTCCCCTGATATCTCCCTGGCGATTGCAAGGCTGCTTGTGTACGAATACTCAATACCTCCATCGGATATGATAATAATATCCAGTTCACCTGCTTCGTTGTCAAGCCAGTCCTGTGCAATGCGCAGGCCCTCATTGAGCTCAGTCTGACTCGTTGATGCCGGTCTGAGTTCTGATATCCTGGTTCTGAGAAGCTCCAGGTTCGAGGCTGTGCCCAGATAGACAAGTCCGTCTGACACGTCATAACCCTCCGTACCAAAGGCTATAACTCCCACATAGGCGTCGCGCAGGTTCTCATTCTCAAGAATATGGATGGCATTTCCAAGCACATCTCCCTGGGTGCCGTGGGCTGCCGTACTGAAAGAGACGTCAAGCAGCAATACCACATTGCGTCCTCCTGTCCAGTCCGTGGGCCTGGAAGAGACCGGCAGTATCTCCTCTATAGGGGAATCCAGATAGTTGCCGAAATTATAGGAGCGATCGCCACCCACTACCACGATGCCATGTCCGTCGTTGAGGAATTGCTTAAGTTTTGCCACATCGCTCTGTGAGAAGGAATTGGCATGTACATTATCTACTACGATTGCTTTCTTGCCGTCGATACCTGATAGATCCGTTGCTGTCGAGACCGCATACAGGTTCTGCAGTGAGTATGCCAGCGGGGAGCCGCTCTCAAGGCCGATGGCGGTAATCTTGGGTTTGGGAATGACATAAACGGATTTATAGAATACGTTGTTGATCTCATCAGTATCGTCCCCGGAAGGGATGACCACAAGTCTCATTGTATGTTTACCGAGTTTCGAGAACTTGATCTGATGGAGCGGTATGGTTTTCTGCTTCTCTACCTGCACCACATTTGCGCTCCTTGCAAGCTGGTCATCTATATAAAGTTCATAGCGGTAACTGATCTCTTCGCTGCCTGCCTGTGAGATGACAATATTGAACTGGTTCTCGCTATTCACGATAACTGTCTTATCGCCGGTGATCTGGGCGCTGATATCATTGGAAATCAGGTCTGGCTGCACATAGTACACTGTCGTGCCTATGTCCTGTGCGAACTTCAGGGCCTCCTCAAGGTCAGCTCCGCTGTTGCTGTTCCCATCCGTGACCATCAGTATCTGGTTATCACCGGTGGCATACTGCATTATCGCATCTCCCAGGGCTGTCTTGTCCCCGCTGAGCGTTACAAGTGTCGTGGGTGTATTTGCTGCCAGGTGCTCATAGAGCTTAGTGGAGGCCTGCTTGTCGAACAGTCCCATGCTGTCCGTCTCATCCGCTATCAGTACAAGGTTGGGGCTGTCGTCCACTGTCACCCTTGGGCTCAACGTATAGGGCGATGCCAGTGCAATGATAAGCAGCGTCAGGACGATCATCCTGGAAACGATAAGGCCTTTCTGCCGGGCTTTCCTGAGCATGTAAGCTCCGCCTATAAGCACAGGGATGATAAGCCCAAACATTTCCGGGTGCTCGAAGCTGACCATCAGAGCTCACCCCTCTTTCTAATTATCAGCAGTTCAACTAGTACAAGCAGGGAAACGATGATTATCATATATGTGTCCAGATAGTTCTTTGCGGTATAGCTGCTGGCACGCACGATGCCGGGTGAGTCCTTTGCTTTCGACCGGTCGATAAGCTCCTGTCCGGTAAGGGTTGTGTCCGACTCCCTGTCGCTGTACAGGTTGACAGCGATCCTCTTTCCGGCCACCGTATAGACCCCGGCCTCATCGTAGAGCACACGTGATGTCGTTTCAAGGCCGGAGGGAGTCTGTATCTCCTGCTCCCTGGCAAGTGCGGATACTGAGCCTGTCTTCAGGTTGTAGTCCGTAATGCTTCCCGTGCCTCCGAGCCAGCCGGCCAGCTTGAACCAGAATACCGGATACTCGGGAAGGTTATGGAAATTGTTCCAGGCATCTTCTCCCATAGCGTCATTAAGTCCCAGGTAGACCACCGTGCCATCTCCCAGCGTGCCGTATACCAGCATGGGGGTGCCCGCAGTGGTTGATACAAGGGTCGTTGTATCCCTTCTTGCAGTAGCGTTGAGATACTCGTACACTGCGACCTCGTTGAACTTTATGTCCTCACTGAGCCTCGTTTCCTGGAGTAACCTGAGCGTTACGCCTCTCTCGGCACTCACAACAGTGCCTGTCCTTACAGGAAGCAGTTCCTGCATGTCCGTACCGGCCTTATCCGAAGCCAGCGCATCGCTTGCTATGAATACGACCTCTCCGCCGCTCCTGATAAAGCTGTTGAGGGTGGATATCTCGTTTGATGCAAGAGCCCTCTGCTTAGTGGCAATCACGACCACGCTGTACCGGGAAAGGTCCGAAGGGACTCCTTCAAGCAGGTTGGTCCTGACATTGGGCATGAGAGACAGTGCGGTATGTGACGGGAGTTTCCCGGTATCCGAAACCACAAGGATCTGTTTTGAAGAGGCCGGAGGTACGGAGATGTATGCCACGTTATCGACCATGAGGCTGTCAGCAGCTGCGATCCTTACTTCGGTTATGCCGCTCCTCAGGTCTGTCACCTTGAACTGTTGTGTGGAGCGAGCAGCCACGTTAAGGTTCACCTGCTGTGAGCTTCCGTCCTCGTTAACTATATCAAGTCTCACGGACTGCCTGCCGTTATTGTAGTTCTTCACTATCCCTGTATAGGTATAGCTTCCGTCCACCGCCGAAACCTCTCCCTGGATGATGCCCACGTTGCCGGTGCTGCTGCCCACGAGGACATACTCAACCTGCAGTCCGTAGGACTCTGCAAGGTTCTTGGCGTTCACAGGGTCATCCCCGTCCCAGTAAGAGAAATCGGATATCACAACTATCCTTCCTCCTTCCTGGGATAGCGTCCTCATGCCTGCTGAGACGGCCGCGGAGATATCTGCGATCACTGCCTTTGGGTAAAGTGTATTCAGGGTCTCGTCGGCTGCCGAGGAGCCGCCGCTGGCAAGTACTGTTACGGGTACGTTCTCTGCAAGGATGATAGTATTCTTCTTGCTTACATAGTCACCTGCCTTTGAGAGCGCATCGCCGAACCTGTTGTCAGTCTGCATGCTGGCGGATGCGTCGATGATTATGACAGTATGCTCCCCGCTGAGAGATTCCTGGGTCTCGATGAAAGGCGCTGCTGCAGCCAGTGCCAGCAGTATCAGCACAAGGAGTTGTATAAGGAAGAGCGGGTCTTTTATCAGTTTGGTTATCGACGTGTAGAAGCGCTTTTTCTCCTCCCTGATATTCATAAGGAACATCAGGGAAGGCACTATTACCTGGAGCGGCTTGGGACGCAGCAGGTATAGCAGTATAAGGGGGATCACGCTTGTAAGGGCGATGAGTGCGAGGGGAGTCTCAAAAGGCATTACCACATCCTCCTGCTTATGGTATTGAGGAAAGCATCAAATATGGGCACGTCTGTGCTGACCGTGTAGAACTCGGCACTGACCTTATCACACGCTGCATTTATCCTGGCGATATGCTCTGCCAGTTTTTTGTTATACTCGCTCTTGAAGTCCTCGCTAACGTAGGTGTCCAGTCTGACCCCGGTCTCTACATCCACCAGCCTGCTGTGCCCGTGCAGGGTGAGCATGCTCTCTGTCCTGTCAAGTACCTGCACAAGCAGGAGGTCATGATCGGCAAAACGATAGATGGCTGACTCGATGGATGCGGGATCATCAAGGAAGTCAGATATGATTATTATAAGTGACCTGGAACTGATGGCCTTCGAGTAAAGGGTGGTGACATGGTCTATATCGGTCCTGCCTTCGAGCTTTACGCTCTCGAGCCGTTCTATGGTCTGCAGGAGATACCTTCTTCCCCTGCGCGGTTTTGTGATGTCCGCTTCCTGGGAGAAGGTGGAGATGGCAAATTTGTCATTATCCCTTGTGACAAGATACGCAAAGCCCGCAGCCAGCATTGTTGCGTACTCGAACTTGGAGGTGTTGCCGCTCCCGTAGTCCATGCTCTTGCTGGCGTCCAGCAGGATGTGTGTGGTGAGTGACTTCTCCTCCTCGAACTGGCGCACATAGAGCTTCTCGGACCTCGCATAAGCTTTCCAGTCAACGGATTTGAGTTCGTCTCCCCGGTTGTATTCCCGGTAGCCCACGGTGTCAAGTCCCTTGCCGCTGTGGAGGGAGCGCCTGCTTCCGGCGTATGTGCTCGACATCCTCTTCTTCACCATGAAGGTGAAGCGGTCGAGCTGCCTGAAGAAGTCAACATCGATGGTGTGTTTCTTGTCGCTCATTGCCGGTTATTGGGTTAGGTTTTAGTCGGGGATCGGGGTTACTTGATCTTTTCAAGGATGTTCCTGATGACCTGGTCTGTTGTGATGCCCTTCCTTTCTGATTCAAAGGTAAGGATTATCCTGTGCCTTAGCACCGGGTAGGCCATGGCGTCGATATCCTCGTTGCTGACATAGTTCCTTCCCTTTATCAGTGCCCTTGCCTTTGCCGCAAGGATGAGTCCGATTGAAGCCCTGGGGGAAGCCCCGTATTCGATGAACTCGTTCCTGATACGAGTGCTCATCACTATCTTGATAACCCTGCTCTTGATGTCGTCTGCAATCGGCACGTCCCTTGTGAGCCTCTGCAGGTCAAGGAGCGAGTTCTTGTTAACGACCTTGCCGACAGTAGGCATAATTGAGCGCGTGTAGCGGTTAACGATCTCTATCTCATCCTCGTATTTCGGATAATCCACAAGGATCTTGAGGAGGAACCTGTCCAGCTGCGCCTCCGGAAGCGGGAAAGTGCCTTCCATCTCTATGGGGTTCTGGGTAGCCAGTATGAAGAAAGGCTGCTCAAGCAGGAAAGTGTCATTGCCCACGGTGATCTGCTTTTCCTGCATTGCCTCAAGCAGCGCCGACTGGGTCTTGGGAGATGCACGGTTGATCTCATCCGCCAGCACTATGTTGGCAAATATGGGTCCGGCCTCGAACTTGAACTGCTTTGAGCCGCCCACATCCTCGATGATATGGGTTCCCGTGATGTCTGCAGGCATGAGGTCAGGGGTACACTGTATCCTGCTGAAGTTAAGATCCAGTGCCTTTGCTATTGTGGATATTGTGAGCGTTTTGCCCAGCCCCGGGTTACTTTCGACCAGGGCGTGCCCGTTGCACAATATCGCAATGATTATCTGCTCTACGGTCTCGTCCTGACCTACAACCACTTTTCCGATCTCTTTGAAAAGGGTGGCAAACATATCCCCGGCAACCCTGTATGTTTGTGTCAGATCCCTTGAGTTCATGTCGCTAGCCATTTGTTCTCTCCTTTATTCTCGTCCTTTGGATATTGGTTAATGTGATCAGTAAATGAATTACATATCTATGTTACTTTTCAGCCATCTGTTCAAAGTATGACTTGATAACGCTCTCGTAGCCTTCGGGGAAGCTCTCATAATAGGTCGGTGAGGATATGGCATCGATCTCGTAGGATGGGGAACTTACAAAGTCCGTGTCCTGCTCGCTGTCATTGCCCTCATTAAAGCCGACTCCCGATCCGGGAGGCAGGCTAAGGTCCACCTCAGTCCCTTCCACCACTATCACTGCCGGCTCTCCTGTAATGTTCTCCGTGCCTGTGCTTTCCTGACCGTTTTCATCTATCTCGAATAGGTCATCATTTTGTCTGTCCGGAAAGAGATCATCAAGCACTTTTTGCCAATCTTCGGGTTCCACTACATGTATGTTGTTCATTGTGACAACTGCCAGCAAGAGAACAGAAGCGATCATCAATATTATGCCGAAGTTGATCCTCTTTCTCCTGAAGAAATCTGAAGATTTTACTTTCTCCACGGATGATGATACTGCCTGTCGGAGGTCGTTAGCAATAATATTATCGAGGTCCAGATTGTCATAAGCAGTACGCAGCTTTTCCCTGAGGCCGGGATACTTATCTTCGACTAGCTTGATTGTATTGACCTTTTTATCTCTAAGGTGGATGAGAAATGTAAGCACCAGAGACACAAGCGCAGATGCGGCCAGAAGCACAACAGTTACAAAAGATACACTGAACCCTGCAAGATCATAACTTGTTTCTGAGCGAACCTCGAAACTCTTCATGAACGGCAGTGCCTGATCGACACTCAGGACGACCAGGAGCGTATAAAGCAGGATGAATATGGTAACAAAGTCGAGCAGCTTATATGTCCTGCGGTATCTCTTCAGGGCAGCTTCCTGTTTTTGCACGAATTTCCTGATGTCCATGATAAGTACCGCTTGTTGTCGTGGCCTGCTGCCGACTTTGATCACACTGGCCCTGATGCCGTATAGGAGCCAAGCATCTTTAGCATGCCGACTTTTGACTCTACATTATATATTGCTTCTTTTATAATATCATCGCTCATCTTGCCTTCAAGATCGATATAGAACAGATAGTCCCCAAGAGTCTTTTTGGAAGGCCGGGATTCTATCCTGGTGAGGTTTATCTTCCTGCTGGCAAATTCCCCGAGTATCTCGTAAAGAGCCCCTGGCCTGTCGCGGTCCAGATACACGATTATGGATGTCTTGTAGGTACGGTCCTCATAGTTCCGGTTGGGGTATCCGGCAGAAGTATCATCAGAACGCACCATTATCAGGAAGCGGGTGTGGTTGTGCCTCCTGTCCTGGATATTAGATACCAGGATGTTGAGGCCGTACATCTGCGCCGACTCGCGGGATGCGATGGCTGCCATCTCCTCGAACTCCGTGGCGAGCTTTGCAGCATGGGATGTGCTGCCCGTGGTCCTCAGCTCCGCTCCCCTGAAATTCTCCTTCAGGAAATGCCTGCACTGGGCAAGGCCCTGGGGATGTGAGAGTATTATCCTTATATCTTCCTTTCTGCCCTTTGAAAGCAGGCAATGCTCGATGGGAACAACGGTCTCACCGATTATGGTCACATCATGCTCCAGCAGCATGTCAAGGGTTACCCCGACAGAGCCTTCTATGGAGTTCTCTACGGGAACCAGGCCTATGTCCACGGAACCTTCTCTGAGGAACGAAAAAACATCCTGTATGTCGTCACAGTAATGCAGGACATGGTCACGGCAACTCTCAGAGTGGGTACTAGCACTTTCCCCGGGATATATTTCAGCAAGCCACTGTCCAGCAGCTTTCTCAGAGTAGGAACCTTTTGGTCCAAGCACACCGATCATCATTGAAAGAATAAACAACCTTTGATTTAATTCATTTTTTCTTTATCTGAATGGCACTGCCATCGGCGAATCATTACTTCGATTATATAAAAATCTATGTACGTCCCTCAAGTAACTTTTCAAGCCTGAGTTCCAGTTTCCTGTATCTATCCTCTATTGCATGTTCCCTTGTATCAAGGTCTGCTATCATGTCAAGGATATGCTTCCTTTTCTCTTCGTCCATATCTTTCCTGATATCAGCACTGCTCTTCAGTAAGTCAAGGGAAGGCTTCAGTTCTTCTTCCTGTTCTTCCAAAGACCCTAGTTCAAGTTTAATGCTTTCCAGGGCCTTCTCATCCGGCAGTTCCTTCATTCTGTCCTCGATGCCTTTTCTTCTTTCGGGGAAGTGCTCCCAGTTGGTGTATATGGCTTCCAGGTTCCTGGCCTCTATGGCCTTATCGAATATTATGTCCTCGGTCTTCGGTACCGATTCGCTCTTTTGTGTCGGCAATTCTTCTTTTTCTTCCGGAGGGATACATACGTAATCCTGACTGAACACCCGCTGGTTCATGAAAGTAGGCGAAACGATCTCAATGTCAGCCTCGTGAAGTGAGTCCATGACATTCTTTTTAAAATCGGACCTTTTTGTGATGATGCTTTCCACATCTTTGAGCAGCCCTCCTACCTTATAGGTGACCGAAAAGTCTCCCAGCCCGGTGACGTGCACGAAAGGGTTTTCAAGTCCGGTCCTTTCAGCTGCAAGCAACAGGTTCTTTTCAATGCTCTTGCGTGATATATTATATCCAAGGGAAACACTTGCGGAAATGATCGTGCCGGATGACCTGATGGTCTTGAGAGGATATGACACAAGCATCCTGTTCGGTATCATTATGAGGTCCCTGTCAACAGACTGTATCTGGGTATGCAGGAAATTTATCTCGGTCACCCTTCCGAAGGTGTCGTTGGTCTTTATGAAATCCCCTCTCCTGAAAGGGTTGATTAGCCGGAGCATTATGCCTGCCATGGCGTTGGCGACAAATGTGGTCGAAGCAAATGTGATGGCTGCACCAATAACGATACCTGCAAGGGTCAGGATCAGGTTCTTGTCATCGGTGCTCAGGGGGAGGGTCAGTACTGCTATCCCGAGGCCGATAGCAAGGACAATTAGAATGACCAGTTGCTGCATTATCCTGTCCTTTGAGAAGAATGCCTTCTTCCTGAAAAGGTAATTTAGCACTAGCAAAAGCAATAATGTGATAACAAATGATATGATGCTTGCTGTAATATCTTCAAGTGCCATTCCTGTCAATCCGCCTGCGGGCCCTTTTATATAAATATATTTTATCCTGTCCCTTAATATACTTGATGTTTCCTCTTACCCTTCAGTACATCTGCTTGTCCGGTTTCTTTTCCCAGCGCTTAAGCAGCTCCATGCATTTTTCTTTTTCGATGTTTATCCGGCTGAGCTCCGGGTTATTCCCTCTTTTAATTAGTTCATAGAAACGGCTATCATCAAATCCTATGCGTGCAACATCTCCCTTGCCGGAGCCAAAATAGACGGTCCTGATGCGGGCCCAGTAAATAGCGGCAAGGCACATAGGACAGGGCTCTGAGGTGGTATATATCTCGCAATCTGACAGGTTGAACCTGTCAAGGATTCCGGAGGCCTGCCTTATGGCCAGTATCTCCGCATGTGCCGTGGGATCGTTTGTCCTTAACACATCGTTATGGGCTCTGGAGATGATCTCACCGTCCTTTACTATCACTGCACCGAAGGGTCCGCCGTGATTATGGTCCATGCCGTGCCAGGCTTCATCTATTGCTGTCTGCATGAAATAATTCATAGAAGCGTATCAATACTGATTCTTTTTAAATGCAGTGGTTGCATTGTGGCTTTACTGTCATTGTCGGTTATGTAAAGCTTTTTTAGGGGATCAAAGGTTTATTAAATCTTTATTAGCCATATTAAGTTTATCCGAGGCTCGATTTTCTGTAAGTATACTTATATTTGAACTTCCGGATCAGGGGATTGTTAAGATCACATATACAGCACTACCAGGCACTGTCGGCTATCACCACAAACTACCACCGTATCGTTACACCGTATGTGATCTTACCACCACTCATAAACTAAAATCGGGTTGAAATGAGAACTAAAATACAAATAAGTAAGATCGGAGTTTAAAATGAACAGGACAAAGCTGAATTATATCGTGGACATTCCACTGTTAGCACAGTCGTTTATAGTGAGCCTTTCAGGAATTATCCTGATGTACGGAGGCAAGGGTATAAGCTACCTGGGGCTGGACGGAAGGGAATGGCTCCATCTGCACGAACAGATAGGGATCCTCATGGTTGCATTCTCAGTCATTCACATCGTACTGCACTGGAGATGGATGGTCTGCTCGACCAGGAATCTCTTCCGCACCAGTAAGGACAGAGCATCCTCTAAGTGTCAGGTGGAAATGACCGCAGAGGCTTAGAACAGTGCCTGCTTCCAGGCACCCGGGTAATACTGGGGACTTAAGTACAGCTACCATAAACATATTTACCCTTAGTTGTTTATCTAGTAATGCATTTGACAGTACTAAAAAGGTGGAATCATGCAGTTAAAAGTACAGCCTATTGATATCAAGGTCGGTAAATACAAAGTCGTTATGAACACACTGGATGCCAAGGAGCTTGGTGTCTATGAGGGTGACAGGGTAAGGGTGCGTAATCATGTCACTTTGACTGCAATTGTGGATTTCACGGAAGATATGATAGCTCCGGGAATGATAGGCGTGTACCATGAGGTGCAGGAGCAGCTCCGCAAGGAATGGACCGAGACCGTGGATGTTGAAACCGCGGAGAAGCCCAAGTCCGCCCATATAGTCCGCAAGGTGATGGATGGGAAGAAACTGGAAAGGGACGAAGTGAATCTCCTTGTGCGGGACATAGTTGAGGAGAACCTGAGCGATGTTGAGCTTGCCGCTTTCATTACATCCACCTATATAAGGGACCTTTCAGAGGATGAGACCGAATGGCTTACAAGGGCTATGATTGAGACCGGGGAACAGATCAAGTTCTCTACTTCCCCTATAATGGACAAGCACTCAATAGGCGGTGTTCCGGGTAATAAGATAACACTGCTGGTTGTCCCGATAGTCGCGGCCAACGGCCTGCTGATCCCCAAGACCAGCTCCCGTGCCATAACCGGGGCCGGAGGCACTGCAGATCTGATGGAGATCCTGGCGCCGGTGGACTTCACGGCCACGCAGATCAAGGAAATGACAGAAAAGATCGGCGGGGTTATCGTGTGGGGCGGCGGGACCAACATTGCGCCTGCCGATGACAAGCTCATCAAGATCGAGTACCCGCTTTCAGTAGATCCCCACTGCCAGCTCCTTGCCTCCATCATGGCCAAGAAAGGCGCTGTCGGTGCCCAGAAAGTCGTCATGGATATACCAATAGGTCCCGGCACCAAGATACTCGACGTGAAGGCCGGGCGCAAGCTTGCAAGGGACCTCATAAGCCTTGGAGAGCGCCTGGGCATGGATGTGGACTGCGCCCTGACCTACGGTGCCTCGCCTGTGGGAAGGACGGTAGGTCCGGCACTTGAGGTCAGGGAGGCCCTGAAGGTCCTTGAGACTATGGAGGGTCCCAACAGCCTCATCGAGAAGAGCGTTGTTATAGCGGGCATGCTGCTTGAGATGGGCGGAGTCGCACCACGTGGCCAGGGAAGGGAGCTTGCTCTCGAGACCCTGAGGAACGGCAAGGCCCTGGCAAAGATGAAAGAGATAATAAAGGTACAGGGCGGTAACCCTGATGTCAGTTACAAGGATATAGCTGTGGGTCAGTACACTGCGGAGATCCTGGCACCCTCCAACGGGTACATCATCGAGTTCTACAACAAGAGGATTGTCCAGCTGGCACGCTTCGCAGGCGCTCCCAATGACAAGGGTTCAGGTGTCCTTATCCACAAGAAGCGCGGAGAATCCGTGGAGAAAGGCCAGCCCGTGCTCACGGTCTATGCCGACAAAAAGGAGAAGCTTGCAGACGCAGTAAGGTATGCAAGGGAGTTCCCGCCCATATTTGTCGAAGGCATGCTCATTGAAAGAGTTGACGAGATCAAGGGACTCTGAAAGGGTGCATGATGAAAAGGATAGTTGTATTAAGGCTTGGCCATCGTCCTGTGAGGGATAAGAGGATAACCACCCATGTCGGGCTCACTGCAAGGGCCTTCGGGGCCGAGGGCATGCTACTTGCATCGGATGACAGTAAGCTCGCAGAGAACATCATGGACGTTGCAAAAAGATGGGGGGGTGAATTCTACGTCAGGAACGATGTAAGCTGGAAGGCCGAGATACGGAAATGGAAGGAGGAAGGTGGCAAGGTGTGCCACCTGTCCATGTACGGGGTCAACCTTCCTGATGCAGCCAGCGATATTGGGCAGTGTGAGAAGCTCATGATCGTTGTGGGAGCCGAGAAAGTACCCTTTGAGATATACGAAATGGCTGACTGGAACGTTGCAGTCGGGAACCAGCCCCATTCGGAGGTCGCTGCCGTGGCTGTGACCCTTGACAGGATAGCTTCGACCGATCCTCTCAAAAAAGAGTTCGCTGGCGGGGAGCTGAAGATCATCCCTGCAGAGCGCGGGAAGAAGGTCATTGATAACAGGCCGGAAGGGCAGGATTGAGGACGGATGGAAACCGTCTTTCAATCCTTTACTCCGTTCTTTGCGTCGGGACCCCTGTAAATACCCCTTCTCTCATAGTCGCCGTAGCCTCTGTGCTTGGGCTTTTCCTTGAGCTTTGACTGTTCCTCCAGCATCCTTTCAAGCTCATCTTCATCTATGTGGGGATTACACTCTGACATATCCCTGCAACCTCAGAGTACCTCGATGAAAGGATTATGGTCGATGAATTCCACGTCAAGCCTCAGCTTCTCCTCCAGCAGGGTACAGAGGTCCTGCATACCCGGATTCTCTGTTGCATAATGAGTGGCGTCCACAAGCAGCATGTCCTCCCATGAGCGGATGATGTCATGCTTCATCTCTGCCGAAACATACGCATCTACACCGTGCTGCTTTGCAATTGCGAGGTACTCGTTCCTGAAACCGCTTCCTCCGAAGACCATGACCTTGCTTATCTCCTCTTTGCGGCCTGTGAACTGGACATGCGTATCCAGACTTTTTGCAACATGGTTCACAAAGGTCTCGGCAGGACAGGGGCTGATAGTCCCGATCTTTCCGATTGCAGTATCAATCATGTTGGAGAGGCCTATCCTTCTTGCAAGTGCGTCGTTGATGCCTCCCTTTGCCTTATCGAAATTGGTGTGCATCGAGTACAATGAGATATTGTTGTCCAGGGCTATCCTGAGGGTTTCTGCAAGAGGCTTATTGATGAGGTTCAATGGGTGGAAGATCAGGGTGTGATGGGTTATGAGCAGATCCGCCCCTATATCTGCGGCTCTTTTCAGTACATATCGTGTAGGATCAAGGGATACGGCAATTTTCTGAATGTCGTTCTCAAGATCCAGGGTGAGTCCAATCCTGCCAATATCGAAATCCTCTGCCAGTTCCGGTGGGGCTATCTGCTCCAGCATGGCAACTACATCTGAAAGCTTCATAGATAAAGGATATTTTCCAACTGATTTCAATGTGTCGCAGTCTGTTGAGGGAATAGGACACTCATATGTATAATATTATTATGTATATTATCTGCTGCATAATAACAGTAATATATCTGCACGTAATAAATATAATAAAAGATAATATATTTACCGAGGGCACCTTATGAGAATCAGAACTGGAATTGATGGTCTTGACGAGATCCTGCAAGGAGGATTACTATCGGAACGTGTTTATCTTCTCAGCGGTCCTCCTGGAAGCGGTAAAACCACATTTTGCGTCCAGTACCTTGCACAGGGGGCGGCGCTTGGGGAAGTAGGTCTTTATGTAAGCCTCGTTGAGAGTCCGCAGAACATCATCGATGATATGTCCAATTATTCCATAAACGTTATAACCCTCATAAAGATGCATAAGCTCCTGTTTGCAGACCTTGGGCCAAGGATGGACTATGGTTTTATTGACGAGTTGCATGAAAGCGGTCTCAATGACCACGATATGATCAACTCTCCTGCAGACCACGGGGCACCTTCCCCCGCAACGGTGTATAAGGAAATTGCATCCTATGTTGCGGAGTATGGTATAAAGAGACTGGTAATAGATTCTGTCTCAGCAATCCGTTTCACATCAAAGGACATGTCCCTCCAGGAAAAGGAGATGAGCAGGTTCATACGCAACCTGAAGAAGCTGGGCTGCACCACGATACTCATATCCGAGATGACGGACCCCACAGCATATTCCACAGAACAGTTCGCATCACATGGGGTCATATTCCTGCACAATTTCCTCTACGATAAGACAATGACGCGCGCTATCCAGATCATCAAGATGAGAGGGACAAAGCACGACTGTAACCTGCGCAGCGTGGGTTTTACTGAAAGGGGCCTCTGTGTTCAGGGAATGCTCGAGTGAGGATGTGAGGCCATGGTCAGGTTTTTCAGAAAGAAAGAGGAGCAAGCGCAGCTCACAAGGTCTGAGGTCGATGAACTTGTCAAAAGCGCCTACAAACTCGGTTTTGAAGTAGGCTACCATAAGCATTCCGAGCTAGGCTGGGTCAGCGAACAATACTCGATGCTGGAAGACCTTGCAAGGGAATCCGGTCTTGGGAAACTTGTAATGCAGAACTACAGGGACGGCAAGGAATATGGTTCCAGGGCCAGGGAGCGGGATCTCAAGGTTGACATGTCCAAAAGGAGTTCCGAAAAGCAAACAGAGCGGACGAACCTTTTCTCAGATCCTGTGGAACTCAGTGTAAAGCATACCATTGAAGCGGGCTACAAAAGCCAGCGTAAAGCGGACGATAATACTGCAGGACTTATACAGCAGCCTGCCCTTACAGATCTCCCTACCTCGACTTCCAGGACAACTGTAATTGACAGGCCTTCCCAGCTCAAGGGCTTCAAGTCACTGATACCCAAGGAATAGTCCCAAAAATCTAATATCTTCTTAACTTTTACTACTAACACATGTGAGGATGAGCAATGTTCCGAAAATCCCTTATCTTTTTATTTTCATTGATGCTTCTCTGCCTGCCTGCATTAGCCTATACCGCTGATGATATTGAATGGGTGGACAGTGCAACCAAGAGCGGCACCCTTGGCTGGGGCGCTACCCTTTCCATGGACAGTTATGTCATCAAAGCCGAGGACTTCAACACCGAAGGTTTTGTCAGTATCAGCATATCCAGCAACAATCAGGTAAAAGCTATTTCTCCCCTGCATGTGGGGGAAAGCCTGACATATCGTGATACGGAAAACGGCAACGACGTAAAAGTGGTTGTTGACTCGGTTACCCTTAATATCGATTCATGGACCGGCAACATGAAAGACCCGAAGGTTGCCATCAAAGTGTATAAGAGAGCCTATCCCAAGATGAAGATCGAGATCACAACCGATAAAGACCCGGCCACGTATGATCCGAGGCTGACAGGTTCCTCTATTGTTACAGCAACTATCAAGATAAAGAACGAAGGAGACGCCAAAGCCTTCAATATGGATGTTGAGATTGACCCTTGCGGAATGGAACAGACTTCAGGAAAATTGAAGTACAGCTATAAGGATGTGGAGGAGGATCAGGTACTTGAGCCAATCATTGTCAAGTTCAAGGTATCTGAATACTGGGACCAGACAAAGATCGACTTCAAAGTTACAACAAGCTCCAGGGATATCAACAACCAGATACACACCAATGAAGGAAAGAAGACACTCACCATAGAGCCTGTTGTCGAACTTATCATAACCAAGAGCATTCCCAAGGAAATATACATGGATAAGTCTGCTTATGTAACGGTGAGCGTCTACAACAAAGGTCTCTATAGTGTAAGTTCTGCAACCATTACCGACACCCTTAATGAATACTTTGAGCTGCAGGACAATGCCAACCTGGAGGCCACGGTTTCCCTTTCACCGGGTGAGACAAAAGCGGATCTGCTCAAATATACGATGAAACCTGTAAAGACCGGTAAGACAACACCCCCTGCAACCACCGCGACATTCACAGGACCTGACGGCAAAGTGCGCACGTTCAAATCAATAACTTCCGAGGTCACAGTGAACGGGCCCAATATAGTGCTTACCAAGACAATAAGCCCTTCTTCCATAAGTCCGGGTAAGGAAGCGACCGTTACTGTAAAGGTTGAGAATCGGGGTAACAGGGATGCCAGTGTGACCACATCAGAGACCCTGCCTTCAAGTGTATCGTTCGTAAGCGGCAACCTGGAGTTCAAGGAAGTGATTAAAGGAGGTAAGTCCTCCACCTACTCCTATGTCATCAGGACAAAGGAAGCAGGAGAGATAAAATTCCCTGCAACGGCTGCAACATTCATCGATATGGAAGGGTTCAAAGGCGAAAGGATATCAAATATGCCTGTACTCTCGGTTGTTGACCCGCAGGCACAGGGTTCTGCCTCGCTCTCGGATGACCAAAAGATAGACACTTCCAGCAGTACATCAGGCAGCACTCCTTCCACTGACAGCACCGGCCCCTCGGATGAGAGGGTGCAGCCAGGCTTTGAGGCGTCCCTTATGATATTCATTCTGGGATGTGCCTTTGCAGTGATCAGGCGCAGGGAAAAGCAGTAATTGTTATGAACCCGGTATATCTCAGAGTTGCTTGCCTACTGGTATCCCTGCTGTGCCTGTCCAGCCTTGCAAGCGCAGATTCATTTACTGATGATGATGGCCTTGAGTGGCTTGAGGCAGGCAACTATACCCTTTACTGGGGGCAGGAGGTGAATACCAGCGGCTATCTGATAAAGGCCGCTGACTTTTCAGCATCTAAAGCCTTTGATACTGACAGCGATTACGTGATGCTTACTGTGAAGAGCAACCGTTCAGAGACATGGCAGACAATCCTTGCCAGGAACAATTCGGATATCCCGGATAAGCAGATATTCGGAGACAGGCTCAACGTCACTGTTCAGAGCGTTGTCACTGGCAGCAACATACCCGTGCCTTATACAAATATCAGTGTCTATCTTGCGAATGTGACCACTGCCCGGGAGGTCGTGATAGAGAAGATAGATGCGACGATCTCAGTGGAGGAGAACCGGGCAAAAGAGGTCTACATGGGTGAGCGGGGCTATTTTGAGATAAAGGTCAGGAATCTCAGGGTTGTTCCGACTTCGATAGAACTTGTCCAGGTAATACCAGACGGCCTGATATTTGATCCGGACGTAGATATGGAATGGAATTGCACCCTTGCTCCTGAGGGGCAGAAGTCTTTTCAGTATTCCATGAAGGCATTAAGGCCCGGCACTTATAATTTTACCGGCACGCAGGTGCTGGTCCGGATGGACGGACGGGTTTACAGCAAAGTCCTGAACGATACACAGTTCGTCGTGCATGGTCCGCATATCAACCTCACAAAGACCCACTCTGCTGAAAGCATACAGGTCAACGATATTATCCGGATGCAGGTAATGGCTGTTAATGAAGGTGACAGGGCTGCGTATGTATCAGTCTCCGATGAGCTTCCCCAGGGTGCCGTATTGGTGGAAGGCACTACCAGCAACAGCAGGATAGTGTATCCTTCGGAGAGTATCACCCTGGACTATTCCATACGACTGGGAAAGGCAGGCAACATTGTAATGCCGTCGGCAAAAGCAAGCTTTACGGATCCCAGGGATTACGGGGATGTTGCTTACTCAAGACGCTATATGCTGTACGTCGGGGAATACGGTGAACAGGATCGGCAGACAGACAATTATGATGCGGGCTACCCGGAGGATATGAGCACAGATGAGAGTGCAGAACAGCCGGAGCCTCTGAAGGAAGATCACGGGATGTTCCAGGTATTCTATGACCTGATGGGTGCTGCCAGGCAATTCATATCCGGCCTTAGGCAAAAGTAAAATAGTTGATAGTGCTTTCTTTTTAATACAGATGAACAGATCAGAAGCAAAGATAAGGAGCAGGCCAAAATACAGGTCTTCCTCCAACAATAGAACGGACAGGTCCCTCATTCTGACACACGGCGACTCTGACGGCGTCTGTTCAGGCGCTATTGCCAAAAGTGCCTACCCTGATGCTGAAGTTTATTTTACTTCGCCCGTAGGTGTGCTTGACGACCTGAGAATGGCTGAAGGTTGCAGGGATGTAATCATTTGCGATATTGCCATTGATGCAAGGTCATGCACGGCATTGTTCAAACGTCTTGAGGAACTTTCCCGGAATGCAAATATCATATACATTGACCATCATCCCTTGCCTGACAAGTGCTGGGATGTGGACTGGCTTTATAACGACCTCAATATGTGCGCCTCCGAACTGACCTATAAGGTGCTGGAGGGCCGGCTGAACAGTGACATGCGCAGGGTGGCTATCTATGGGGCTATCGGCGACTATTACGACAACACACCATCCATTAAAGAGTGGCTGCAGGACTGGGATAAGAGAAGCCTTTTCTTCCAGGCAGGCACCCTGATCCAGGCTCTTTTTCATATGGGCCGCAATTATGAGTTCAAGAGGAAGCTGCTTATTCCTCTTTCACGGGATACTATTCCCACGGAAATCCCTTCCGTTCCTGAGATCGCAAGGGAAGGTGCAAGGGCTGAGGAAGCCCTCAGGCTGAGGATCAAAAAGGATGTCACATCCCTTCAGAATCTGGCCTATGTGATCGACCCGAAAGGCTATATGTCCAAATCTGCTATTTACGCAGCATCCTATGGTATGCGTGGAGTGGGTATTGCTGCCGAGTACCGCGAGCATAAGGGTGTGTATGACATGAGCCTCAGGTCCCGGGAGGACATAGACCTGAACCGGCTGCTGCGGGCCGTGGCCCTGAGGCACGGAGGCACAGGCGGAGGGCATGCTTCGGCTGCCGGAGCAAGGATCCCGGCTACATCCTTTGTGGAGTTCCTGCAGGATCTCGATGCAGCGATAGGTGCTGAAAAAAGGAAGGTCTTAAGTGTGAGTTATAATGGCTGATAATGAAGATGTTACTGAAGGAGTGAATTTTGAGATCGTATTCGTGGGCAGGTCCAATGTGGGCAAATCTTCCCTTATAAGGGAACTCACCGGACAGAAGGTGAGGGTGGGCAAACGCCCGGGCGTTACACTGAAACCCACGCAGATACGGCTCTCGGACCTTCTTATTACCGACATGCCCGGCTTCGGGTTCATGAGCGGTGTAAAGGAGCGCAAGCAGGACATTGTGAAGGACCAGATCGTGCGCTACATCGAGAGAGGCACTGAGCGTATCAGGCTTGCTGTGATGGTTGTCGACGGTCCCGTGTTCGTGGAGGTCGTGGACCGCTGGGAGTCAAGGAACGAAGTGCCTATAGACCTGGAGATGTACGACTTCCTGAGGGAGCTTGGTATTGACACTGTCGTGGCTGTCAACAAGATGGACAAGCTGAAGGAAGAAGAGCAGAACGATGTCCTTGACGGCATTGCGGACAAGCTCGGGATGCTGCCACCCTGGAGGCAATGGATAGATTCCATCGCACCCATAAGCGCAAAACAGGGCAGGATAAAAACCCTGAATTCCATTATAAGACAGCGCCTGCATGCCGAGAAAAGGGACGACCTGTTCAGGTACTTCTGAGCTCAACGGACCCGGAAACTGGCTCCAAGACGGTATGCTATCCTTTCACATTTATCGATATCTATCTGGGGCATGCCCACAACGGTCATCTGTGTCCTCAGGCCAGCTTTTACGGATTCTTTCGTGAACTCCAGAAGGGAATCATATGCATCATTGAAGGCCGGGTGGCAGAGCTGGTCATACTTTTCCCCGGATTCCGCATTGAGACTTATGGAGACTGACTCCATTCCCGCAGCTTTGAGTTCTGCCACGACATCCCGCCCCGGATACATGAGCTTGGCATGGCCGTTGGTGTCAAGGCGCACCCGCTTGCCTCTTTCGCTTAGCCACCGGGTTATCCCGAGGACCGTATCAAGCCTGCATGTCGGTTCCCCAAAACCGGTGAACACTATTTCCTTATATCTCCTGAGGTCTGTGTTCTCAAGTTCGCTTATAATTTCCTCATAGCTGGGCTCTCCCGAGAGCCATAGATTATAACCGTAAACGCCGTCGCACAGGTCACGGATACAGAAGCTGCATTTTGCAGTGCATCTGTTGGTAATGTTAAGGTACAGGTTCCCGTGGGATTCATAACTGATGGTCCCCCCCGTAAACCGGTTTTGTGAGTTGTTCCCATCCTCTCTGCTGCTATCAGGCATTTTCGTTCTCCACAGGCTTTTCTCTCCAGACGCCCTCGGTTACAGTAGCATACTTTTCCATGCTGCAGGGGACCTTCCTGAGGAAATACATCCATGCAGTGAAGCCGGATTCAAGTTCCACATGCTCCCTGTAGTACCAATCACCCTCGTAGTCATCCAGTTTTCCCAACAACTCGCTGTTGATGTCATAGACCTCGCCGTATATGGGGGAAACCTGACTGTCCCTGAGGACGCCGGGAAAATGATGCAGGTCGATCATGGCAAAATATTCCCGGGTGCGGGTCCTGCAGATGAGTTCTGAGCCTTCCATCAGTTGATGTTTTGAAAATCCTCTCTTCAATGAACCGTAAACAAATATATGCATATTCACTCAAGACCTATATTAAGTTTTAATAGGCTCTTCTTGACGGGATCGGGCAACTGGCCGCACTGGATGGATTTCATGTGTTCCGGTGAGATAAGCCGTATGGCTGCGCTCATCAGCTTATCGGAGAGCATGAGCTTGTCCATGAGCCTGCGTGCATATACTGCGGTCCTGATCTCAAGCCCCATCTGCTCTCTCCAGCGTTTATCGTACTCGATGAGGCTGCATCTGCCTTCCAGGCTGTCAGCGGCAGTTTCGCCGGCTATCTTGCCGCCTACCATAGCTGTGGATATGCCACCCCCGTTGGTGGCAATGATATGTCCTGCAGCGTCCCCTGCAATTATAGTGTCGCTGGTAGCAGTCATCTTCGGTGCGCCGCCGACCGGGACGAGACCTGCGACGATAGACAGGACTGAGGCACCCTTGAGCCTTTTGCTTGCGATGGGGTGCTCGTGCATGAACCTGTCGAGGTAGTCCCTTGCACACATCCCTTCCCCGAACATTGCCTCGCGGATGCCGACGCCTATATTGGCCGTGTCCTCACCCTGGGAGATGATCCATGCGTAGCCTCCGGGCACGTAGTCCTTGCCGAAGTACATCTCAACGGCCTCTCTGTCTACGTCAACACCGCTGATCTCGTATTCGAACGCCGTGCCTGTGCCCATGGGGTCTGCGCTCCTGAGCAGGTTGGCGGCCTTTGCGACGATGGAATTAGGACCGTCGGCTCCGATGATGACCTTGCCCCTGACAATGGCCTCGCCAAAAGCTCCGTCCATCATAAGCTCGGTGCCTCTCACCTCCGTGACATTTGTTCCCACAAGCAGGTGTGCTCCTGCCTTTGCTGCCTGTCTTGTGAGGTATTTGTCAAAGCGCCTGCGGTCGATGGCATCGGCGTTGACGTGGAAACCTTTTGAATAGCCATCAGGAGCTATGAAGCGCTGGTAGGAAGTGGTGGCGTGGATGCAGGATGCAGGTATCTCCTCAAGGGTGAAGGGCAGTTCCGCGTTCGGGACCAGTTCTCTCAGGGTCTCGTAATGGGGCAGGAAGCCACCGCACTGAAGGGGTGTGCCGATATCCTTCTTCTTGTCCACCAGGAGCACCGAATGGCCTCTCCGGGCTGCATACATGGCTGCCGTGGAACCCGCGGGACCGGCACCAACAACTATTATATCGTACGAATCATCAGGCATCATGGTATGTCCGCTGTTTTGACTGAGAGTTATAAGTTATGAACGTTTACAGAAATATACCGTATGTATGTTTTCGTGCAGGACGGAATACCTGCAGGCTCTCATGCATTATGCTTATCACAAACCACATTCTATTAGATATATCTAACTATCATCTATTTAAGCAACTATAAGTGACTGTCAGCTAACGGCTGATATTTGTGGCGAGAGACATATGGTTTACGAATACAGGGCTAATGTTTGGATAGTGCGTGCAGGGTACTGCGGGCAGCAGGAGAAGGACTGTTTCGAGAAAGGAGTGCTTTCCCTGGATCTGAACCTGCACCTGCTGGAGCAGTTTGGTCAGGAGTTCATGGAGCTGAGGGACACGCCTGTTAACCACAAGAAGCATTTCTATCTCGGGGAACAGTACAGGGAGTTTGACGACAGATTCAGGAAGGAGTTCGAGGAGGCTACCAAGGGTGTTGATATTTCCTCGGAGAACGAACGCCCTGAAGTGGTCAGGAAAATGCACAGCCTCAACAGGAAATTGAAGAATTTCAACCAGGAACTGAGACAATTTGACGAGACAATGCATAAGTTCGATAACTTCGAGAGGCGTGAGCAGATAAAGGAAATGATCGTTACAAAGCTGGCTGAGCTTGATGGGTCGGTGCTCGATGTGTGGTCAGAGGATATCTTCAATTTCACTATGGGCATGCGACGGAACGATATTGTCGTGATGCCACTTGAATCTGAAAGGCTTGCCGGCGTGGGAAAGGTCCGGGAGCTTTACAAGTTCAGGAACGGCTTCGGATACCTGAGCCATTACAGGCGGATGTGGTGGGCTGATGATAAGGTACCGCTTTCGAATTTCTGTGCGGAGTTTGCCGAGCTGATGGCATCTAAACACTCTGTTATACGTGTCGAGGGCAACTGCAGGGAGTCTATACTGGAGATTGTTTCAAAAAGCACTTTCTGAGTTCTTATTGATCTCATGGTTTCTTTTCAACGCTGAGTGCCTGTTCAGAATTTATAATATGTATTTATATATTGTAAATCACATACTATTTACAAGGTACAGGATTGAATATTCCTGATGCTGTTTTCTTGTGGATGTGATACTATAGCAGAAACAAACTTCTATGATAATATGACCGTACTTGATAGGATCGACAAAGGTAATTTCAAAGCCGAGATACTTCAGTACAAATCACTGACCGGAAGTAAGGACCCCGATTTGGCAAAAGATCTGTATTACGTCAATAGGGCAGGAATGTCTCTAAAGCAGGTAAAAATAACACTTAATGATGGAGGTGTCATTGTAGAACCCGGAGCTCTTCATTTCCACAAGGGAAATATCATGTGTGATGGAAATATCGGTGGCTTGGGTGATATTGCGAAAAAAATGATAAAGAAAAAGCTTACGAATGAATCTGCATTCAATCCACTTTACCGAGGAGTAGGCGAGATATTCCTTGAACCAAGTTTCAGTCACTTCCTTATATTGTCTCTGGAGAACGATTCTATTATAGCGGATAAGGGTATATTCTATTGTTCCGAATCGACGCTTGATGTAAGTGTGGCCAGCCAGAAAAACCTGAGTGCAGGATTATTCGGTGGTGAAGGGTGGTTCCAGACAAAGATCAGCGGCACAGGTGTATGTATTCTGGAGAGCCCTGTTCCTATCAATGAGATACTCAAGTATAATCTTAATAATGAGAAGCTACAGGTTGACGGTAATTTTGCTCTTCTGAGATCCGAATCCGTGAGGTTCAGTGTAGCAAGTTCGAGTAAAAGCATTACAGGTAAACTGACAGCAGGGGAAGGTATGCTCCAAACTTTTGAAGGGAGTGGTATCGTATGGCTTGCTCCGACACAATCGGTTTACAGAGTCCTGTCTGCAGCTAGTGTTTCGGCTCTGGCTTCTCCAACGTACAACAGGAACAACCCTACATAACCAGGTTTTAGAAATGGTCTTTCTTTTTAAGTATCCGACTGCCAAAAGGTTCTTAAAGAAATATGAGTATAGCGTGCAGGTAATTCTATTCATAGACTAGTAACCAATTAACTGAGTTGATCAATTTGGCAATCGAGAAAGGCGATTTCATTAAGATAAAATACACTGGGAAGTTCAGTGACGGCATGGTTTTCGACACAACCGACGAGCAGCTTGCAAAGGACAATGGCATTTTCAACCCTCGTGGCGTTTACGGCGGGGACATTATCGTTGTCGGTTCAGGCCAGACCATCAAGGGCCTTGACGAGGATTTCGTGGGCAAGGAACCGGGATACTCCGGCACACTGACCGTTCCTCCTGAGAAGGCTTTCGGCAAGCACAACCCTGCTCTTGTGGAGACCATGTCCGTGACCAAGCTCGGCGACCAGCTCAAGGGCAAGAACCCCTACCCCGGCATGCCTGTGGAAGTTAACGGCAAGCGCGGAGTCATCGCCCAGATCATCGGCCGCAGGGTCCGTGTTGACTTCAACCACGCCCTTGCAGGTAAGGAAGTTGAGTACGAGTACACCATTGAAGAGAAGATCGAGGACAAGCTCCAGAAGGTCAAGGGTCTCATCGCTCTCTACACCGGCGTTACCGACATCGAGGCAGAGGTCACCGACGACCTTATCCGCATTGTCACCCCCATCGAGCTAAGCTTCAACCAGAGATGGCTCGTCACCAAAATGAACATAGCCAGTGAACTTATCGAAAGGCTCGGCATCCCCCACCTCGAGTACGTAGAGAGGCACCCCTACGTCCCGCCAACAGAGGAGGCACCCGCTGAGGAAGCAGCCGGGACCACAGAGAGCGAGGAATAAACCCTCCCTCTCCCCTTCATTCTTTATTCAATATCGCCCACATCGTTTTAGTATCAAAAGCCTTATATCTGAATCCGCTATTAAGGAACCATCCACAATCCAACATGCTGAGGTAGCCAAGTGGACTACGGCGCCGGTCTTGAAAACCGGTAGTGCTCGCGCGCTGCGGGAGTTCGAATCTCCCCCTCAGCGTCCTATACTTTTTAGAAGTCTGCATATAAGCACTGTACGTTACAAATTCGCGTATCTTTTCAATTGGCATAGAGGTTGTCTTATCCTCCTCATAGGAAGCAAACACTTTTTTCAGGCATTTGATCGTTGTTTCCTTCCTCTGCTATGTTCCATGTTGCCTGCTCCCATGCAGGATTCTGGACACGGGTCAAGGATCTGGCCTGGATTCCGCTGGCCCAGTTATTGTCAATTGAATTCGCCAGAGAATAGACACTCCAGGTATTTTCCCAAGTCCCATCCTGGATCTTCCTTTCAGCTACGGTGTCAGTGACCGATGCTCTTGCTTTAATCTCAGATCCTTCACGCCAGGCATCGATAACCCTGCCAATCTCAGCGTTTGGATCCTCAGAAAAGTCACATTCATGTGGAGCATCCCGTGGACATATTCGCAGGACAGAATTCTTGAGAGAGGAGATGGCATTATCTGCTTCAGAAAAAGGGATGCTCCAGCCGTTCTTGTTTATCTCGCCGAGTGGAAATGCAGTACCTTCAATAGTGATAGCCATCGGCATTCAAGTACAAATACAACGGGTATAAAAAGATCATAGAAGAGAAAACTAGCAAACAAGCAAGATGGATTATTCACTTATCTGCGCTTTCTCCACATATAGGTCAGGATTAAGATAGTAAGAATTAATATAAGTGGTAACGCAAATAATTTTAGCAGACCGAGAATAGTTACAATAATTGCAAAGAATAAAAAGGAAACACTATTCTTAAAACGTGTCATTTCCAGTGTCTTGAAATTCGTTTTATCGTCATCTTTGTATCCATCAAAGTCAGTTTTGATAAGCAGTGCGTCTTCTCCGCCACTACCGTAAGAATGGGTTACACCGGTCAATATATAGCCGCCGTCATTGGTTTGCCGGACGGAAAAACCCCGATCTTCTCCATCACCGCCAAACATACGATCCCATTCCTTATTGCCCTCTGAATCGGTTTTGATAAGGACCATGCTACAAGGAACCCAGCCATTGCCTCCACCGTACCCGGTTATGATATAACCCCCGTCAGAGGTTTGTCGGACGGAATTCCCTCTCCCAGAAACAGCTAATTTCTTGCTCCATTCCACATTCCCTTCCAAATCGGTTTTGATAAGTTTGATATCATAACCGCTTCCTGCAATGATGTAACCACCATCGGAAGTCTGCCTAACATCTTCCCCTTCTATCTCCTTAATCCATTCCTCGTTGCCTTCAGAATCGGTTTTTACAAGCCAGTCTCCGCCGATAATATAACCGCCATCGATGGTCTGTTGGACGGACCGGCCGTTTTGATATCCTCCCCGGCCAAATACCCGGTCCCACTCTTTATTGCCCTTGGAATCAGTTTTAATGAGCCAGATATTATCTCCATACCCATAGGAGGATGTAGACCCTGCAACAATATAGCCACCATCAGTTGTCTGCTCGACGGAAGAACCGAAATCATCATCTTCCCCTCCAAATGTGGTATTCCACTCCATATTGCCAACGCTGTCGGTTTTAATAAGCCAGACGTCA
>JASKKT010000044.1 GCA_030154025.1 Methanolobus sp. | reverse complement strand
GAACATGTTGTTGTTGGATTTTGATAGTGGTCTAAGTCTCACAGACACATTCATCGAGGATTTGTAGTATATTAGATACAGTGCTAAAGATAAAATATATATACTAACAAATCTTACACAGACATGTCAGTATATTTCTGACATACGAATAAAATTAAGATGAAAAACATCGGGTTTATTTCTGGAATTCTTTCATGAGCGTTTCCAGTTCCTCCTGCAGCCCGTAGAAGTTCCTGTAATCCCTGATGACGTTCTCTGCCTGTTTAGGATAACGTCTGAACATGAACCTGATGAACTTTTCCTTGGATGTGCACTCCTTGACGATCCGTACAAGCTCGGTTGCATGCTGCTTTGAGAAGGAATTATCCTTCTGTATCTCAAAGGTCAGGCACAGGGCCTGCGGCGGGAAATATTTCCTGCGGATGAAGGGGGCCACCGAGCCCAGCAGCACGGCATGGTCCAGCCTGCTGAAAGGGGGCACACCGGAGATCCTCAGCCTGTCAGGGTCGGTGAGGGCTGCGAGGTTCTTTGCAGAGTACGAATGCAGCTCGATATAAATGCAGGGATGCAGCTCTTCAACTGCTTCTATGATCGGCTGGCCAATATCTGTAAAATATGTGTCATCCAGGGTTGACACATAATTGCCTTTGCTTACTACAGGGATCACTGCCAGCGTCCCTTCCTTCGGTGCCCGGATATTTTCAAGTATGTCGGATGTGTCCTTCCATTCGCTGCCGTGAAGGCCGGCTACAAAAAGTCTTACCGGCTCTCCATTTCCAAGTGTCCTGTATGTCATGCTCCTCTTCAGGTATCCGCTTTCTCGCCGATTATGTAGATCTCCATCTGCTTCGGGTCTATTATCTCGAGTATCCTGAACCCGCCAGCCTCCACCATCCCAATGAAAGGCCCACTATCTTCCTTGTCCGATATCTTGATGACCAGCAGGAGCTTACCGCCGGTTTTGAGCAGGGGTGAAACTCTCTCCAGGGCCTGGATCGAATCAAGGGGCTCGAGTGTCATATCAATAAGCAGGACATCCACCTGCTCCGGGGAAAGTTCCCTTAGTGGAGCCTGGAACACATCTGCAAATATGATAGAAACGTTCTCCCTCTCATGCACTATCTTTTTGAGCTCGGTCCTGAAATCCCTGCTGAACTCAACGCCCCGCACCCTGGCAGCTATCTCCGAGGCAAAGGTAACGAATCCTCCGGCACTTGATCCAAGGTCAAGCACGCTGTCTCCCTCACTGATGATCCCGGTAGCCTCCTGTATCCTTTTGAGCTTGAAATATCCCTTTGGCATATCCATGCCTTCTTGTACAAGGACCACCTCACCGGCACTTATGTCCTTTGAGGGCTTTTTTACAACAGTACCGCCAACGCGGACATTTCCTTCAAGTATTGCGGTCTTTGCCCTTGCACGGGACTTGAAATGCCCGGTCTCCACAAGATATGCATCCAGTCTCATAAGAAAAGTAATATGGGGATTTAGTATTTTAGACTTTACTATTTATATCATGACATCCTGATGTCTCTGAAACACGATAAATTACGATAGGGGATAGGCAAGTGCTAAAAGCAGTGATATTTGATATGGACGGAGTACTGACCGACTCAATGCCATACCACGCACGGGCGATGGAAACTGTGTTCAATGGACTGGGCATTGCCATTGACCCGCAGGACATCTATGAGAGGGAAGGCGAAAAGACCGGGGGTGTTGTCAGGTTCCTGCTGGAAAAGGAGACTGACGAGCTCTCAAAGTATGATATCGGCTCTATTGTTGAAAAGTACATAGAGGAGTTCAGGCGCATTGCAGAATTCAGGGTGTTCGGGGGGATGGAGACCTGCCTTCACGAACTTAAGAAGAAGTTCCTGCTTGCGGTGGTATCGGGTTCGGATAAGCCTATAGTTTATGAGATAATGGAAAAGAAATTCCCCGGGATCTTTAATGTCATTGTCACAGGGGATGACGTGGAGCATGGCAAGCCTGCTCCTGACCCATATCTCAAAGCCGTCGATATGCTGGAAATAGGTAAAGATGAGTGTCTTGTTGTTGAGAATGCGCCAATGGGTGTGGATTCGGCCATAAGCGCCGGACTCTGCTGTGTCGGAGTACCCACTTACCTGGAGCCTGGGAAGCTGGAAAGGGCCGATCTTGTTCTCCGGGACCACAGGGAGCTGGTGGATTTTCTCCTAAGGCTTAAGCCGGAAGACAATACCTGCCTTCGGGTTTAATTCTCAGGCACTGAAGTGTTTGCATCTAATACCGCTGTTGTCCGAGCAGAGATTACATGAAACGCATTTTGTCTTTTCAGTCTGTCCGGTCCTCAGCTTCACAACCAGATCCGGCTCAGCTATGAAAGGTCTGCTCAGGGACACCATATCAGCGTATCCCTGCTCAAGCAGCATCTCCATGACTGCCCTGGACCTGATGCCGCCTACAAGTATCACGGGGATATCCACCGCTTCTTTCAGCATCCTGGAATATTCCCTGTAGTAAGCTTCTTCCTCGGGCGAACTTATTTTTGTCCTGAACATCTCATCCCCTGCATCTACAATACCTCCGCTGACCTCGATGGCACAAACACCACCTTCTGCCAGTATCTTTGCTATCTCAACAGATTCGGGGGCATCAAGGGAATTGCTCTTGGAGCCTTTTGGGAAGCCGTCGGTGACATTCAATTTTACCATTATCGGATAGTTTCCTACCAACTCCCTAGCTCTGTTGATGATGTCAAGAATCACCTGCGTGCGTTTTGCAGTGCTGCCTCCCCACCTGTCCTTCCTGCGGTTAGTGTATGGCGAGATGAAATTGCTCAGTAGGAACCCGTGTGCACAATGCAGTTGCACGGCATCGAACCCTGCTTCCTTTGCTCTCCTTACTGCCTGTGCGAAGTCCTCTATTGTTTCCAGGATATCATGCTCGTTCATTTCTTCAGGTGTGATCCCGGTTCCTTTCACAGTAACCGCAGAAGGAGCAAGGGCATAGGGATTTTCGGTGCATATCATAGTCTGCCTGCCGCCATGGACTACCTGGAGCACTATCCTGCCGCCCTGTGCATGGACCCTGGAAACAATGTCCCTGTAAGGCCCGATGAACCTGTCATCATATATTCCCTGCTGGAAATGGTCGCTCTTTCCCTTAGGGTTTACATATGCGTAGCCCGTGATGATAAGTCCCGTCCCGTTCCTGGCAAGCTCTTCATACATATCGCCTATCCTTGAGGTGGGCGTCCCGTCGGCTTGGGCCATCCATTCGTGGGTCGCAGAGCGTACGAAACGATTGCGGGTCCCGAATCCGCATAAGTTCATCGGTTCGAACAACATGATGGGATATTGAAGCCTGTGACTTATATCTTTTTCTTCAGACGCACCCGGCTGGTACCTGGCATGTACATGAGGCTTATCCATCCTGTGCCCGTAACTCTTCCTGGAGTTCCTCATTGCGGATCCTGTACGCCAGCAGTGTGACAAAGAGCATGAAGAAAGCAAGCATGTTTACAAGCAGGGTCAACTGAAGACTCGTACCTTCAAGCCCGCCGCCGGAACCTCCGTAGGCAGAGGAGCCGAACATCAATGGGTGTGTGGAGCGCCAGAGACGGATGGAGAGGAAGCTCAGTGGCACGGAAACAAAACCGACGATGCCGAAAACAGCGGCAAGCCTGGCTCTCTTCTCAGGCTCCTCGATGGCCTGGCGCAGCATCAGGTATGCGAGGTAGACCAGCAGAAGCACCAGGGAAGTGGTGAGCCTGGGCTCCCATACCCAGTACCAGCCCCAGGTCGCCTTTGCCCAGATGGAACCTGTGAGCAATACAAGAAAGGCGAAAACGACACCGACCTCAGCGGCGGAGAGTGCTATCATGTCCCATCTGCTGCTGTTCTGCCTGAGCTGCATTATGCTTGCAATGAACACGACAATGAAAGAGAAGTATGCCATGAATGCAATGGGAAGATGGAAGTAGAATATGTTGAAACTGCTGTCCAGCACCTGGCCTGTGCCGCTTCTCATTTCCGGCAAGTAGAAGAATATCATCCCCACGGCAAGCACCATGAGGAGTGCAGTGGCGATTGTAAGTGCTTTCTCTGTATTCCTTTTTAAGAACATGCTGTCTCCTGTGACATTACCGATACTTTATCTTTTATATAAAGGCTTTTGAATTTGCTGTTCTTTCAGTCCTGTATGGTGAACTCGAATACAAGATGGCCCACTGTAAAGAAGATCAGGTCGTAGACTATCAGGAGCTGCAGTTCGTTATGTATGTCGCTGATAGCGCCGCCAGTGAGAAGTTTTCCGGTTGCTGTCACGGCCGGGATAAGTACCGGTATCACCAGGGGCAGCAGCAGTATCGGGAGCATTATCTCCCTTGCACGGGTGTTGACAGTCAGGGCGGAAAGCAGCGTTCCGACCACTATGAAACCAAGGGTTCCGAGAACTATCACCAATGAAAGGCCTGCAAGACCGCTGATACCGTAATTGAACAAGACCACAAATATCGGGATCGTCACTGCCTCGACAAGGAACATGATGATTGCGCTTGAGATCGTTTTACCCGTGTAGATGGCCCCGCGGTCCACAGGACACAGTTTCAGTCCTTCCAGGCAACCGTTGTCTATTTCAGAGCCGAAAGCCCGTGAAAGCCCCAGGGTCCCGGCAAAGATGAAGGATACCCAGAGCACTGCCGGAGCAATCCTGTCAATGATCTCGGTCCGGCTCAGAAGTTCCCCTAAGGCTATGCTGAATATCACAATCACAAGCAAGGAGAATATGAACATGGAGTTGATCATCTGCTTGGTCCTGAACTCTGACCTAAGATCTTTCGCTGCTATGTGGATGCTTTTGATCATTCATATCTCCTGCTTCACTAGAGATTGGTAATTCCCTCAGCATCCGTGTCCCTGCATACGAGTGACATGTAGGTGTGCCTGAAATCCTCTGTTCCTGAGAACGCCGTACTCGGGGAATCGTGCACGATCTTTCCGCTGTCCATTATGATGGCCCGGTCGCTGAGCTGCAGGCCCCTTTCAACATTATGGGACACCATTATTTTTGTTACCTTGCCTGTATCCAGACAATCCATCACGCTCTCAAAAGTTTCTGCAGCCTTCTGGTCAAGCCCGGTATAGGGTTCATCCATCAGCAGTATGGAGGGCTTATGCATCAGTGTCCTTGCAATGGACAGGCGCTGTTTCATGCCCCGTGAGAAGGAACCCACCCTGTCGTCCCCGCGTTTAAGAAGGTCCACATTGGCCAGCAGCTCATCTGTACGCTCTTCAAGTTCGTCCTTTCCAAGGCCGTACATCCTGCCAAAGAATCCCAGGTTCTCCCTCGCCGTGAGTTCGTCATACAGATAGCTCTCGTGCGAGATCACGCCTATCATTCGTCTGGCCTCTGCAGGTTTCTTCTTGATGTCGATACCGTTAATGATCACAGTACCCTTAGTCGGCGTGATGACAGTGGACAGTACCTTCAGAAAAGTTGTCTTGCCAGCTCCGTTAGGGCCTAAAATGACCACGGACTGCCCCCTTTTCACTTCCAGGTCAATACTCTTCAATGCCACACGGTCACCAAAACTCTTCCGTATTCCGCTGGCTGATATGATAGGGTCCATCGGGAGTATATTGACCATAGTATAAATTAACGTTTTGTTATGAGGTCAATCAACAGGGAAGAGTCAATTGATAGAAAAAGGGTAAGATCTAACTCAGATCGTTCACTTGATATTTGCAAGTATCTCCAGACCCTTTTCCGTCAGGAGATATTTACCTTCCAGTATGCTCAGAAGGTCTCCATTTATAAGGAATTCCGTATGGTACCTGAACACCTTCTCATCAACATCCACAGCCTTCAGGATATCATCTTTTGTTGCACCGAAGGCGCCTATCTCCCTTACGATCTGCCGGCGGATAGGGTGAGAAGCAGCTTTATGCATATACTCATGCTCCATTTTCACACGTTCGCGCTCTGAGGGCTTTCCTGTAAGCAAGTTATCTAGGTCGTCATTTTCCAGCATGTTCCACTCCTTTTCCCGGGAGATCGTTTGATTCCCACTAATATTTAGGTATCTTTGTTATTTAAGCTGTACCAGTCTCATTGAGTGTGAAGACCTGCATTAAAAAGATGTTGGGAAGAAATAATATAAATGTTGGCATTGTGAAAGCAAACTTATTATCGTTTGTATAGGATTGTTGTACATTATATCTGAGGGGAGTATTGTCTGCCAACATTTATATTAATGTGATAGAACCATCAGCAGAAGCATTTGAAGCTTCGTTTTTGATGGCTGTATAATCATCATTTTGATCTGACTGTAACAGATAGTTACGGTGAACACATATATAAGCAATCTGTGATGTTTTATCTGAGTATGTTCATGAAAAGGTATTTCATGCGGACTACACAGGGAGTTGTGTCCATAGTCTAAGATATCCTCTCAAACCTACATTTGATCTTCAGTATTTGCCAAGGGAACGTGCGATGAACCGGTGGAATCCATGCATGCTTGCGCCTTTCCCAAGATACATCATCGGACACCGCCCGGTTATTATAATCAGTTCCGGGTCAGCTGTCAGATGCTCCACATCGCAGGTATCCGTTTTCCAGTGTATCCAGAAGTTCCTTGTGCCCGTGGATGCAAGTTTTTCAATGATCCTTGCAGGCTCGGTCTTTGTGACGCCGATAATGGCATTCTCCGTGCCTTCCGGTAGTTGGGTGACATCCGTGAATGTGTTTTGGGCTGGCTTGTCAGAGAGGTCAACCACATGCACTTTCTTTCCTCTCTTTTTCAGCTCATCAATGGTCCATTTCATGGCCGGTTTTGTGCCATCGGTAACGACTACGAAGTTATCTTTTTCCCAGTACTCTTCCTGTTTGGTAACCATGCTCTTCCTCTTTTGATCCTCTTATATGAACCAAATCCTTGTTCGTTTATATCACTTTCTAAATATGCTGGTGGCTCTATTCTCTGAAAGCTGTATAATGGCAGTACGGATTTAAAGATTAAGACCAGAGATGGATATATGTCCATTATCTCAAAGTACGACCGCTTCTCTCACGTGTACGACCTTATGGAAATGCCTATGGAACTGATGAGATATGGTGACTGGAGGAGGGAAGTTTTCTCAGGCCTGAAGGGAAGGGTGCTTGAGGTAGGCGTGGGAACCGGAAAGAACATCCCATATTATCCTGATAACTGCGAGATGGTCGGGATCGACATAAGCAGTAAAATGCTCGCCCGTGCAAAAAGGAGAGCAGCAGGCAAAAAGAACGTTTCCCTTCTCTTAATGGATGCTGAGCATCTGGGATTTATAGATGACTGCTTTGACTACGTCATAACCACATTCGTACTATGTTCCATTCCTGACCCGGTTGCTGCTTTAAAGGAAATGAGACGTGTGTGCCTATCCGAAGGTGTGGTCATAACCCTGGAGCACATGAGAAGCAGTAACAAAATGATAGCATCAGTTGAAGACTTTCTCAATCCTGTCACCACTGGCCTGACTGGAGTCAATATCAACCGTGAAACAGTTGAAAACATCAGGAAAGCAGGCCTTAATGTTGCTGAAGAAAAGAACCTTGCCTTGAAGGATGTTTTCAGACTGATAAGGTCAAAACCATAAGTCAGGGACTTGTCTGTTTGGCGTCCGGCTGTGAGAAACGTCATTCGAATATCTTCATGAGATCATCAACTCCGATTCTGACATCAAAGTCTTTCAGTTTAAAGAACTTCTTTGCTCTCATGTCATTGTCCTCAAGCCGGAGGTCACTTTCAACAAATCCCGCATTTTCCAGTCGTTTCAGGTGCAACTGTACGACTTGGCGCGAAAGGTTAAGGTCCTTTGCCAGGTCGTACACATACCTCTCTCTCTCTGAGAGCAGGTATAGCAACTTTAAGCGGACAGGGTGCGATATAGCCTCGCCTATGTCCGTGATCTGCTGAAGCGTCTTTGTCATCGTGCCACTTCCGGAATAATGAAGACAGCTCAGATCTCATCAAGCTTTTCCTTTATGGCCTGTACTGTCCTCTTGATCTCGTCCACATCTTTCTCAAGCCTTGCCAGGCGTTCGTTATTCCCGGAGCTTACGAACTCGGACCTGTTCAACAGCAAGACCACTATCCCTACTATTAAGAGGATAACGAAAATATTAAAAAGTACACCCCAAAGGGAATACGCTCCATACATGCCACTGCCCATCATAAAAATCACCTTCATAACGTAGTTTTTAAAAAGGTATATGGGGGAAGTCCATATTATTGTTTTCTATCGTGCCTGGATTCTGCAGCTTCATGTGTTATAGCATGCACCGTAGTATCCACCACCACGCATCATCCCACGACCATTCTGTGGGTATTGCCCCTGATTTGCGGAGCCTGCATAGAAGTCCTCTATGACCTCACCTGTATATGCGTCGATACGTCCCTGCTTGATGGTGCCTTCCTCATCTGCATAGTTGAACACCCACCATCTTCCCATCTGGTAGACATTATCTTCCGAGATGTCCTGACCGGTCTCTGCCTCGGCAATGCTTACGGCTTCTCCTATGGTCGAGACTTCAGGTTCGACCGCTTTAGTGCCATTAGCGTAGTCTGCGTTTGCCCCAAAGAACGGGCATCCTCCGTAACCATACTGGCTCATCCTGTTGGCCGCCCACTGGTGCATGGAACCGACAAAGCCCGGATTGCCTGGCTGTCCGTTCGCTGCGGCCACGATCCCCACTCCTGCTGTAACTGCAACAAGCATTCCTGCAAGGAGCATTGCTGATATTTTCTTCACTTTTCACACCTTCCTTGTTTGCAGGAATATTCTTAACCTGCATATGTAGTGCTTACACTACATATGTAGTATGCATCTATATTTAAACCTTAGCTTGTACTTCTGTTTTCGCCAGGTTTTACGCAGTACTCCAATACTTTATTACTGTTGTATTGTGTGCCTGCTCCTCCTGGATACAGCTTAGTCCTTCGGGACCCAGTTCCCCTCCGAATCCTTTTCATACTCGTTCTTCACAGCACTCCATGCGACCCTGTGAGCAGTCTCTTCCCTGGAAGTGCCTTCCCTTCTTTCCAAAGGGTCCTTGTATTGTTCCCAGGCACTGTTAAAGGCTTTCCTGTAAATATCCTGGCCATGCTCCGCAACCTTATCCCCGACTGTTTCCGGCAGTTCTGAGTTCTTATTGTAAGGCATTGTTCTCCCCAACTTAATATTATGAGCTCGCTTTTTAAAACACTTTTGAAGAGATATCCGCATCAGTGAATAGAATGAGCCTGCCATGAGCGAAAAGTCTTTCACATATCCTATGCAATCATATTACGGTAAAAGATCATCCCGAAGGTCGCAATTATGAGTGAAAATAGAACGCATGGCATTCCGGCACTGTTATCATTTTTTGTGCCTGGCTTGGGTCAGATTGTAAAAGGCCAGGTTATCAAAGCGATACTGATATGGATCGCACTTGGCACCAGCTGGCTCCTCCAGTTCTTATTGATAGGGTTCATATTGCTGCCGATTATATGGTTATGGCAGATATATGATGCTTACAATAACTGATCGAAGCCCACACCTGATTTTGAAAAATTACAGAACGGACGAAAAATAAAGGTATGCCTCCACAACAAACCCTGCAAAGACCGGGATCGCAAGGTTGTCATCGATGTGAACGAACAGGGTTTCCACTAACGTTGCTGCAAGCGCCATTAGTATTGCAAGAGGCAGGCTTGAGAGGAAGACGTAGCCTATAAAAAGGTCCACAATGAACTCAGCAGCGCAGCCCTCCAGTGATTTTGTTCCAGCGGCTACTTTTGTTTTCCCTATCTTCCGGCCAACAAGTGCTGCACTCATGTCCCCGAAAGTGGTCATCAGAAGAGCGGCATAAGCCACATCTTCACTGAACACTGCCACTGCAGCAAGTGCGCCAAGTGTGAAGAATACATGGGACCCCAGAGCTGAAAGCTCTTTCTGGCGGAAAAGGCAATCCACAAAAGGAAGCTTCAGGCCCCTGTCAAGTCGCATATGCTCGATCATCAGTATGGTCACAAGGTAGGTGATAAGCAGAGCAAGTACGACCTGTTTGCCAAAGAATGCGTAAACCAGCACTATGATTATGGAAGTAAGATGAATGCCTTTGCGCAGGATCTCATTGACAAAGGAATAGTAGGCCATGCAGCTATAATGCACTCCGGATATATATAAAATAATCATAAGGAACAGGGTCCTCTGTGAAAGACTTAAATCCTAAGATAGCCATTTACTGCCAGAACAGCACTACTTCTAGAAGCACGGAGATCTTAACTTACCTCTAATGATAGTCATATCAGGGGCAGTAAGCACATCCCAGGTGTACATTGCCATTATTTTGCTTTTCATGGGTGTGCAACAGGTGCTCACGGGAGCATTCAGGGGAGCCGGCGACACTTTTGTAGCCATGGTACTCGCTATTGTCACACTCTGGATGCTGCAGTTTCCTCTCTCCTATGCCCTGTCAAAACACACTACGCTCGCCGAGAATGGGAATATGGTGGGCTTTCCCTGTGACAAATATCGTTGCAGCAGCCATATCTGTTGCATACTTCCACAAGGGCAGCTGGAAAGAACGCAGGATGACCGAGGAGATCAGAATCACAGAACAGATAACTGAGGAATCGATCATAGAAGAAGGCATTATGTAACATTGCCATCTAACTATCGATTCCTTTAATCTTCTTTATATTAACCTTCGAATCACCCGCTGTAGATACATGTACTTTTTATAGGATTACAAACACCTTTATGCTGACTTATTTCCCAAATCCTTCACTCAACCTTCCAGAAGTTAATTATGTACTCACCAGATCTTGCATGCATCTCCCTCGAGAAATTTGAAAGTATTATGTTGAGAGCACAACTTCTGCCCTCCCAGGCACTCATACTCGAGAACATTTCCATCAATATAAGGAAACTTAAGTTCAAGGGTATGACCAATTTGCAGCAGGTGCATGAACTTCTCAAAAAGAAGGATAAATATCCTGCAATATCAAAAGATACGGGCATAGCCGAAGATTACCTGATGATCCTCAACCGTATGATCAACAGTCACATCGTGAAGATACTGCCCCTTAGCAAACTTGCGATATTCCCCGATGATGAGCTGAACCTGCTCAAGGAAGAAGGGATAAGGAACACGAAACAATATTATGAGGCCCTCCTGAGTGCAGGACAGAGAAAAGAGCTCTCTGCATGTATCGGCATACCAGTTTCCAGACTAGAGTATGCGCTTCACATCACCGACCTGCTGAGAATAAACGGCGTGGGAGTTGATTACTCCAAGATACTTTACGAGATAGGTGTCAGGAGCATCGATGATTACAACAGGACGCCTTCGGAAACGATACTAAGCTCTGTTAATGCGCTCAACAGGGAGCGTGCATTCACAAAAGCAACCCTTGGCATCTCCGACATTGACTACTGCCGCCGCTTTTGTGAGAGGCTGGATAATGATATCGAGTGGTAGATAAGGATCTTTCCCACAGGCATTACTGGCCGGAGATGATGGAAAATGCGTTGACAATACATTTATATCCTCTTATCCTGACTATACAAACTAATTACATGCTTAAGTTCAGTCGTAACTCTATGATCATCAAGACCGGACACTCGAAAAAACCGATTTTCCATTCTAAAAATAGCACTGTCCTTTGGGGGAGAAAGTATAACAGACCATAAACCAACACATCCTGATATTTCCGTAATTTCTGATGGTGACTCACCTGAACAGAAGGAAAACGCAGCCAGTACGGAGTATCAGAAACAGGTCGCAGAACTCAATAATCTGGCGGCACTCTGTCAAGCCCAGGGTAAATATGCCGATGCTGAATCACTGTATATTGCCTTGCTTGAGATAAGGGAGAGTTCACTGGGCCCAGAGCATCCGTCCGTGGCTACAAGTCTCATTGACCTGGCAGGGCTCTACCAGGCTCAGGGCAAATACTCTGCTGTTGAACCTTTGTACATGCGTGCACTGGAGATCACAGAGAAGGCATTGGGACCGGAGCATCCATCTGTAGCCACAGTTCTCAATAGCCTGGCCGTGATCTGCAAGGCCCAGGGAAAATACTCTGATGCTGAACCTCTGTACATCCGTTCATTAGGGATAAGGGAAAAAGCACTGGGTCCTGAGCATCCGGATGTGGCTGCAAGCCTTCGCAGTTTAGCCGGACTTTACCAGAACCAGGGCAAACATTTCAAGGCTAAGGAGCTGTACCTACGGGCAATTGCCATAATCGACAGGAATCACACACAAAGCCACCCTGACTCGCTCAAGTGCCTGGAAAACTATGCCCTTTTACTGGATAAAATGGGAAGAAAACGTGAAGCAGTGAAAGTACGCAACTACGTTAAAAAGATACATCAAGGAAGTAAGGGTACTTCCTGACCTTGCGAGTGCGGGACTCATAAAATAAATCATGTGCCTTGTAGCACCTGGTTTCCCTCCCCTTTACAACTGTCTTGTACAATTTTACCGGGAAGCTGGTGTAATTCGTATAACTTTCAGCTTCTGGAAAGAGCCTGGACTGCTACCTGGAAAATTATTTACATAAATTTACCTTATCCTTAACTGTGAGAGGAATGAGTAGAAGAATCGTTTATATTGCGGCAAGCCTTGACGGCTTTATCGCAAGAAAGAACGGCGACATTGACTGGCTGGAAATGACCCTTCTTACGATTATTACACGGAGTTCATTAAAGATGTCGAAGTCATTGTAATGGGAGCTGCGACTTACGAGAAGGTGCTGTCCTTTGGAATCGACTGGCCCTGTCCGGAACAGATATCTTACGTGTTCACTCACAAGAAAGACTACGCCGGCGAAGGGAATATCAGATTCACCGATGAGAGCATAACTTCTTTCATGGAAAAGCTCCGGAATGAGGCCGGGGGCAACATCTGGATAATGGGAGGAAGCAAACTTATCAACCAGTTCCTCACAAAAGGCCTGGTTGACGAGATAATAATAGGGATCCTGCCGATGATCCTGGGAGAAGGAATAACCCTGTTCACGCAGCAGGATGAGGTAAAGCTGGAGCTGATAAAGGTCAGTTCATATGAAAAAGGGATGGTTCAGGTTCACTATAATACAGTTGGATAGGAATCCGGGTTCTTATCCTTGCCAGGATGGCGGTTGGCAACGTAATTATGTTAACGTAAGAGATCATCGAGTTCCCATATAAGGAAATCTTCACTGCCTGATAAGCTCGGTCTTCCCGATTCTTCTCTTGCCGGTTATTACCAGAAAGGACGGCTTGTTTCTGTCGAGGAGGAACATGAGGGCGAGTTCTTTCTCGCGGTTGTAGAATCGCATGTAATGATTATTTTTGTAATCATTATATTTATAATCATTTTTATGGCCGGCGGAAGCGCTAACTAGGTCTGGCAATAAATCGGAGAAATTCTGAGAGATGCAGGATGGATGGAGCCTGCATACATAAAAACCTTTATTGTTAGTCAGGTGCCAGGACATTATCTCGATATCAATTAATACAATAAGAACAAAATGTCAGGTGCATATGTCCCCATTGCTCAAGACTGACACAACAGTGAAATACATCCAACAGCTCCATGTGCTGTTGCCGGAACTGGAAGACAGGTTCAAGGTCAGATCTATTGCTGTTTTCGGTTCTTATGTAAGGGGAGAGCAGACGGATGCCAGTGATCTTGATGTATTGATCGAGTTCAATGAAACTCCTGGCCTTCTTGAATTCATCGAACTTGAAAATTATCTTTCTGACACTTTAGGAATCAAGGTGGACCTGGTGCTCAAAAGCGCCTTGAAGCCCGATATTGGAAAGGACATACTGAGTGAGGCAGTACCGGTATGAAAAAAGGGCGTCAGACTACCGACTATCTAAACGATATCCTTTATGCCATAAGCAAACTGGATGATTTTATCCAGGGTTTAACTTATGAACAATTTATCGAGGATGAAAAAACACAGTTCGCTGTCATCAGAGCAATTGAGGTCACATAGGTGAAGCTTCAAAAAACATCCCTGATTCGATCAAAGCCAGCCATACCTCAGTCCCCTGGAGAAATATTTCTGGAATGCGCGATAAACTCATACATGCATACTTTGGAATCGATATGAATATCCTGTGGAAAACGGTGACAAAAGAAGTACCCGTCATCGAACCTAAAATCCGCCAAATGCTTGAAGAACTCAAATAGTTGCAATCTGGAAATAAAGATAGCATGCCTCTTCGGCACACGATCTTATTTCTCAATAACCTTCTTGTACAGTCTCGCCTGGAACCCATGATACTTCGCGTATCCCTCGGCATCCTTCTGGTCGAGGGTGGCGCTGTCGAAGGATACCATGTCCTCGGAATAGAGGGCGCAGGGGGAGCTGCGGGCGAGGATGGTCACGTTGCCTTTGTAGAGCTTGACGGTGACGGTGCCTGTGACACGTTCCTGGGTCTTGTTGATGAAGGCGTTCAGGTCGTGGTAGAGGGGCTCGTCGACCAGGCCGGAGTATGCAAGCTCGGACCACTGTTCGTCCACGATCTTCTTGAACTTGAGCTCGGCGCGGCTCAGGACCAGCTTCTCCAGGTCCCTGTGGGCTGCAAGCAGTACCGTGGCTGCGGGGTGCTCGTAGTTCTCGCGGGCCTTGAGGCCGAGCACGCGGTCCTCGATCATGTCGGTGCGGCCGACCCCGTGTGAGCCTGCTATCTTGTTGAGCTTCTCGATAAGCTCCACGCCGCCCATCTTCTTTCCATCAAGAGAGACCGGGACACCTTTCTCAAAACCGATAACAAGGGTCTGTGCCTCAGGTGCGTTTGCCGGGGAGACGGTCCACTGGTATATCTCCTCAGGAGGGATGAAGCCCGGGTCTTCCAGCCTGCCGCCCTCAATGCTGCGGCTCCAGATGTTCTCGTCAACGCTCCAGGGCTTGGCGCTGGTGACTGCCACGGGGATGCCGTGCTTCCTGGCGTAATCTATCTCCCATTCACGGGTGAGGTTCATATCTCTCATGGGTGCAACAACGTCCAGGTCGGTGAGCCTGAAAACAGCCTCGAACCTGAGCTGGTCGTTGCCCTTGCCGGTACAGCCATGGGACAGCGCAACTGCGCCCTCCTTGTTCGCGATCTCCACGACTTTCCTTGCAATGAGGGGGCGGGCCACGGAAGTGCCCATCACGTAGCCCTCATAGTCGCCGTTGGCTTTGATAAGCGGGAAGATATAATCCTTCACGAACTCTTCCTTCGCATCAATGGTGTAGTGTCCGTCACTGATCTTCTTTGCCTTCTGCTCAGCTTCCTGCACTTCCTGCGGAGGCTGGCCTACGTCCACGGAAACAGTAATGACCTTGTCGTAACCGTATTTTTCCTTAAGCAGCGGGATGCACACGGATGTGTCAAGTCCGCCCGAGTAAGCAAGTACTACTTTCTTTGACATGTTATCCTATCCTGGTCCTGAAACTGATCAATTGTTGGTGACTATCTCTTTATGATATTCATTGATGGACTTTACAGTCCCCTCGCCCGTCTTCATCGCAGTTATTGCAGAGGCTGCTGCCAGTGCCGCCTGGATCGTCGTGATGTAGGGCACCTTGAAATCCACAGCCGCACGGCGTATCCTGGAGCCGTCCTTGCGAGCCTGCTTGTTGGTCGGCGTGTTGATCACAAGGGCGACCTCGTCCCTGCGCATCATATCGATGACATTGGGGCTGCCGTCGTGCACTTTCTTGACAATGCCCATCTCGATGCCGTTCTTCTCAAGGAATTCTGCAGTACCTTTGGTACCGACCAGTTCTATTCCTGCATTCTTGAGCTTGCGTGCGACCTCGAGCAATTGTTCCTCATCCACATTCCTTATGGACACGAACACCTTGCCCGTAAGCGGCAGTATGTTATCTGCGCTGAGCTGGGCCTTGAAGAAAGCCCGCCCGTAATCGTAATCGATACCCATTACCTCTCCGGTACTCTTCATCTCAGGGCCGAGGGCCGGATCTGCACCCGGCAGCTTATCGAAGGGGAGCAGCACTTCCTTTACGGAGACATGCTTCACAGTCGGCTCTTTCTCCAGGTTGTAGCCAAGCTCCTTCAGGCTCTTGCCTATGATGACCTGCGCGGCGATCTTTGCCAGCGGCAGTCCCACGGCCTTGGACACAAAGGGTATGGTCCTGCTTGAGCGTGGGTTCGCCTCAAGCACATATACAGTATCGCCCTTCTTTGCCATCTGGAGATTTATGAGTCCCTTTACATTGAGTGCCAGTGCTATCCTGCGCGTGTAGTCGCGCACGACTTCTAGGGTTTCCTCTGAGAGTGACTGCGGTGGGATCACACAGGCAGAATCACCAGAATGTACACCTGCTTCCTCGATGTGTTCCATGATGGCGCCTATAAGCACATCCTTGCCGTCGCACACAGCGTCAACATCAATCTCCACTGCGCTCTCGAGGAAGTCGTCGATGAGGATTGGATGCTCCGGGGATACCTTCACAGCTTCGCGCATGTAACGCTCGAGATCGTTCCTGTCGTAGACAATCTCCATTGCCCTGCCACCCAGCACATAGGAAGGCCTGACAAGTACAGGATATCCGATACGTGCAGCTATCTCGATCGCCTGGGACTGCGATTTTGCATAACCAGCATCAGGCTGCCTGATATCCAGTTTCTGCATGAGCAGGTTGAACTTCTCGCGGTCCTCTGCCACATCTATGTCCGACGGGGAGGTACCCAATATCACAGTGTTAAGATCCTCGCGCCTCTTAAGCTCTTTCTCAAGTGGCAGAGCGAGGTTTATGGATGTCTGTCCTCCGAACTGTACAAGCACACCATAAGGTTTCTCACGCTCGATGACATTCATTACATCCTCAAGGGTAAGCGGCTCGAAAAAGAGCTTATCAGAGGTGTCATAGTCAGTGGAAACGGTCTCAGGGTTGTTGTTGATGATCTGAGCCTCTATGCCAGCTTCCCTGATGGCCGACACCGCATGCACGGTACAATAGTCGAATTCAATACCCTGGCCTATCCTTATGGGGCCTGAGCCCAGGATAACGATCTTCTTGCGATCCGAGGGCTCTGTTTCGCACATCGTCTCATAACAGGAGTAATAATAGGGGGTTGCTGCCGCAAATTCCGCTGCACAGGTGTCCACCATCTTGTAGGTTGCATTTGTACCTGCCTTGCGCCTGAGATCATTTATCTCCTCGCGGGTCCTGCCGGTATGTTTTGCGATCTTGGAGTCGGTGAAGCCCATACGTTTGCTGCGGCGCAGGAGATCTGCTGACAGCTCTCCGGACTTTGCATTTTCCTCAAGGGTATTTTCCATGTCCACGATGTTCTTGATCTTCTTGATGAAGAAGACGTCTATTGATGTCAGCTGGGAGATCTCCTCAGGCGTGAAACCGTTACGAAGGGCATAATAGATAACGAACAGCCTCTCGCTTGTTGGCGTCTGCAGCAGGGTCCTTACCTCACTGCTGTTCCACTCATCGGACCCGAGATCCATCTTGATATCAAGGGATCGGATGGCCTTCTGCAGTGATTCCTCGATCGTACGGCCGATAGCCATTACCTCTCCCGTGCTCTTCATTGCGGTGGTCAGGGTCTTGTCGGCGTTAACGAACTTGTCGAAGGGCCACCTGGGGATCTTGGTAACAATATAGTCAATGGTAGGCTCAAAGGAAGCCGGGGTTTGCTTTGTGACGTTATTGAGGATCTCGTCAAGCCTCATTCCAAGAGCGATCTTTGCAGTCACCCTGGCAATGGGATAACCGGTGGCCTTTGAAGCAAGTGCGGATGAACGGGACACACGGGGGTTGACCTCGACGATCCTGTAATCGCCATCCTTGAGGGCGAACTGGATATTACATCCACCTTCGATTCCGAAAGCGCGTATGATCTTGATAGCCGCCGTCCTGAGCATCTGGTGCTCCTGGTCATTGAGGGTCTGGGACGGGGTGACCACCATGGACTCGCCGGTATGGACTCCCATGGCATCAAGGTTCTCCATGTTACAGATGACTATGCAGGTATCGTTTGCGTCACGCATGACCTCGTACTCGAACTCCTTCCAGCCGAGCACACTCTCCTCTATCAGCACCTGATGGATGCGACTGCGCCTGAGTCCTCTCTCACATATCTCGAGGAGCTCTTCCCTTGAGTGGGCAATGCCGCCTCCTGCGCCTCCAAGGGTGTAGGCCGGGCGGATGATCAGCGGAAGGCCGAGCTCATCAATGACCTCCTCTGCCTCCTTCAGGGATGATACTGCCCTGCTGCGCGGGACTTTTTCTCCTATTCTTTGCATGGTCTGCTTGAACAGCTCGCGATCCTCGGTGTTCTTGATAGCCTCGAGGGGAGTGCCGAGCAGTTTCACTCCATACTTATCCAGGATGCCGTGCTCTGCAAGCTCACTGGTCACGTTCAGTCCAGTCTGGCCGCCTATGCCGGCGATTATACCGTCAGGTCTTTCCTTTGCTATTATCTTCTCAACAGACCTGTAATCCAGAGGCTCGATATAGACAGCATCCGCCATCTCAGGGTCTGTCATGATGGTCGCAGGGTTCGAGTTCACAAGTACGACCTCGATCCCTTCCTCTCTGAGGGACCTGCACGCCTGGCTTCCAGAGAAGTCGAACTCTGCCGCCTGGCCGATCATTATCGGGCCTGAGCCGATCAAAAGTACCTTTTTAATATCTTCACGTTTTGGCATTGCTTACTTCCTCCCTGCGATCTTGCGTACCTTGTCAAAGAAGGGTTTTTCAGTATCAAGAGGGCCCGGATGAGCATCAGGATGATACTGCACGCTGAACATATCAAGATACTTGTGGCATACACCTTCCACGGTCTTGTCGTTAGCGTTGACCTGGGTCACCTGGACATTCTCCTCTTCAAAGGAGTGGGGGTCCACAGCAAATCCGTGGTTCTGGGATGTAATGTGCACTATGCCTGTCTCGAAGTCCTTCACCGGCTGGTTTGCGCCCCTGTGGCCGAACTTGAGCTTGTATGTCTCTCCGCCAAGGGCCAGTGATATTATCTGGTGTCCAAGGCAGATACCAACTATAGGAAGCTCGCCTGCCAGCTCTTTCACAGCCTTTATGCCGCCCTTTGCACTCTGCGGGTCTCCGGGACCGTTGGACAGAAAGAGCATATCAGGCTCGTATGAGCTTATTTCAGCCGGACTCGTGTTCGCAGGCACCACAGTGACATCCATGCCGCGAGCCAGCAGGCTCTTCTCTATGCTCAGTTTCCTTCCGAAATCCATCAATACTACATTTATAGGGTTACTCGGGTCGCGCAGCGGACTTTCGATCCTGAAGGGCTGCGCGCAGGTTACCTTTGAAATGAGGTCCATATCTGAGATACTTGGCAGTTCCCTGGCAAGCCTTACAGCCTCTTCCCCATCGTCGCTTCCATTGATGAGGGCTGCGCGCATGGTACCATACTCACGGCTCTTTATTGTGAGCATACGCGTGTCGATACCTGAGATGCCTGGTTTCCCTGCATCCTCCATTAACTTGAAGATCGTTTTCTTTGAGAGATAATGGGAGGGCTCAGGGCATTCCTCCCTTATGACAAGGCCTTCGGCCTTGACACCGTCTGATTCAAAACACTTTTCGCTGACACCGTAATTGCCTATCAGCGGATAAGTGAACATAAGGATCTGACCCTTGTAGGAAGGGTCGGTCAAAGCCTCCTCATAACCTGTATACTGAGTGGTGAAAACAAGTTCCCCCGTAACGATACCTTCGGCACCGAAACCAGTGCCCTTAACGATTGTCCCATCTTCTAATCCTAATACTGCATTCATTGTAAGAACCTGCGTTTACATGTAAGGAATAG
>JASKKT010000043.1 GCA_030154025.1 Methanolobus sp. | reverse complement strand
AGATCTTCAAAATAGTTGAACAGATTGCGAAGTCCACGTTCTTCCTTGTCTTTCAATTGGATCGCATTTAATGCCTGTGGCTTAGAGATGGATAAGTCAGGATTAGAAAAGAACTTTGTAAGTGAGTTAAAATAATCTCTTTGAGTGCCCTCAGAAACATTACGGCTACCGAGCCAGCTTTTGAAATATTCGTTATGCTGCTCCCACAATTTACTAAGTTGTTCCCCTTGCTGTTTTGATGCGGTAAACGTATGCGGCTTAGCCTTTACACGGCGGGGGTCAGGAGTTCGAATCTCCTCGGGCCCACTATCTGTTTTCAACGCTTCCAATATCGATTCTAATTTCTGCTCTATCACGTTTACACGGGATTCTAAATCAGAATTATTCGATGACTGTGGGCAAAAAATATTGAAGAGCATACAAAGTGAAAACTTTTGTGTACTTTTGTGTAATATCTATACAAAAATTCCCTAAAAATATATGCTGAAATCATTTTCCGAGTTGTTTTTTTAACTTCAGGTGTTCTGCAATCTTCTTGCCCAGTTCTCTTGCAGCATTCATAGCTTCTAGCTGCTCCTCGAACCTCTTGATCCCCACAAACTCGACGGTAGCATCAGGGCCGAATATCATGCTAAGCCCGCTTGTATCACATTCATTTCCATAGCCACACCTGACACACGGTACGTTACCCTGCACTTTAACCCCGCCAACCGGCTCCATTCCTTCTTCCATCATGTAGAAAAAGATCGAATTTAAGCCATATTCTGCTGCAGGGGGAAGATTTTCTGAACCTTCAGGAATTGCATGGGTTACAATTGCACCTCCGGGTTTACCACGCATGAAGCCATGCTTGTGGCGGAGAGGATACAATCGTTCAATAAAAGCTTTCGTTCGTGAATCCAGTGAAGAATATGGTGTATAACCTGCAATGATCAAAGCATCCACATCTTTGGCTTTTTGAGCCAGTTCTATGCCGTCGTCTTTGATCACACACACATTCGTATTCACACACTTCAGGCAAGCGAGGCATGGAGCAACAGTGTAGTCTCGAAGTTTAATTATCTCGTAATCCATGTCTGTTGCCTCAAGTGCTGTCTTAAGAGCACGATATGCATTACTGTTTTTGATTGGAGAACCCGATACTCCCAGAACTTTCATAATTAACCACTCCTATAAATTATCAGCTTGTAAACACTTTAAGTCTTGAAATTAAAAAGGGTGTGAGTATCACAACCCTGCCCTTTCAACGAGAGTGTCTGCTACCTGTTTTGCACTCTCAAATGGGAAGTCCTCTACCGTAAGAAGCTTTCCTGCCTCTCCTGCGGTTATTTCTACATTTCCTGATTTGCATTTAGTGTCTGCACCTGCAGGGAATGCTGCAAGAAGTGCTTCAGGTGTGTTTATAGGGAATGTTGCATTTGCAAGTCCGCCAAGTATCTGTGAATGGATTTCTTCTTTTACGCTCATATTTTCTCTCCTTTATATGTGTTGTATATGGTTGTAGGTCTTCCGGAATCATAGAACAACAATAGATAATTCAATGGTCATTCATATATACTTAAGCGGCATTGCACTGTACTTAGTGCACTAAGGTAACTTAAATGACCTTTAAAGTTCTAGAGGAAACTTTTATAAACTATGTGCATAACTCGCTATCATGACTAAAAGTTCTGTTTCCGAGATTGGTGATATCAAGGAAAAGCTCGATGAGATACACAGGGATATCAGGACATTTATCGAGGATTCCAACAGAGAACATCTCGAATCCATTCTGGCCTTTGTCCAAAGTGATTATTCCAACGTCCTGGAAAAACACCTTATCAATGATGTAAAAACAGGCCTTTCAAAGAATATGGTCAAGAAATGTGACCGTCTTGAGCAATGTAGGTCGCTTTTCACTGAGATACTACAGAAGAATGCGGCCCTTATCAAGCAACCTTCAGTTGACAGCAAAATTATTGATAACACGAGAACCGAGATTAAACGCCTAAGAGAAGGCATGCCTTACGATAAATGCGATATCTGTTTCTCTGAGGCAAGAGACCTTTTCGAAAAACAGGTCAATCTCATGCAGTCCCTTAGAATATATGAAACAAAGAGGGATAAAAAGCAAAGCATATCACTTATTCCGGCTCAATCCGTTATCGATGATATGCTCGACCCTCTCTGTCACACAAAGCGTTTCGAAATATTAAAAGCAATTTCCGGTCAGTCGATGAGTTTCTCTGCCCTTTCCAAGCTTACAGACCTTCGTGGAGGAAACCTTTTATTTCATCTCCAGAAGCTCTTGGACAGTGGAATGATCCTCCAACAGCATGAACGGGGTGATTATATGATTACTTCTAAGGGATTTCGGCTGATGGAAGGTATCAGCGATATATATTCCTCTCTCGCCACTGAAGAAAATTAAGCTTTCTGATGAGGATACCTAGTAATTTCCGCCTACTCCGGGCAGAGGGGACAAGTAGCGAGATAAGTGTAGAGAAAATCAATTCTATACAGTGCATATTGTGCACTATGTTCATAAGTTGAAGCAAGAACTGATCCTGGGCTCTGCAGAAAATCTGTAGCTTAATTTTAACCACAAGAGTTCACAGAGAACACAGAGAATGAGAAGCAACCTGAGTAATCCTCTGTGAACTCTGTGTTCTCTGTGGTTAGAACCAATGGTATGTATATTTCATGAGCATTCCTACAGAGCCCGGTTTTAACTTCTTCCCAATCCATTATCTGGAAAATGAAGTTACGGATGGCTTCTCTGCAAAACCGTATCTGAAGCAGTTCCTTATCTCTGAAAGAGTGCCGCGGCTGGTGTTATAGTTCCAGCTTTTGTCAAAAACATCCTCGTTTATCTGGTCGGTAACGAAAGGAGTGATGGCTAATGCGAAGAAACGGTTCTCGTTGAGTTTTTGTTCCTTGCACAGGGAAACAATGCCCGGGGACAGGTCCGGGTACAGGAAATCAGAAATGACCAACAGGTCTGCTTTTTCATAGTTCTCATCCTGCATCATTCTTACTCCCTCACACAGGGCTGGCACAACATCGGTGCTTCCGTGAAAGCTCATCTTGAGGAAATCTATCAGGTCACGAATGCCTTTTGGGGGAGTAAGATCAAGGGTCTCTATTGATGTACTGAAATTGATCAGATAACACTTTCTCTTTTGTGAAGCTGCCCGGGATACTATACTGAGGGTCAATGCCTTAGCAATATATTCCGGAGCACCTGACATCGAGTTACTTGTGTCGAGGCAGATGATGATAGGCCCCATCTTCTCTTCATCGGCAACGGTCACCGTATGCTGGATGATCTCCTCGATGATCCCGTTCCTGTAGCCCTGTCTGGAAAAACACATCAGCCGTTTTTCAACATACTTGAGGTCAAAAAGTAATGCGACATCAGCATCACTTAACAGGGCCAATTCCTGTGGTATCACATTTTCCAGATCCGTACCAAGCTCAATACCAACGACCATCTCATTGGAGGTGCTATCCGGTTCTCTGACGCAGTGCCGAACAGTTGAATCAATGGTCTCTGTACGGTTAGATTGCTGTTCCTTTCGCAGCCTCCCCATCAGTTCACACAATTCACGAACCTCCCTGGCATTATTCAAATACTCGGCCCATCGCTTAAGAAAAGAGATGTCCTGCTCGTTTAATTCGTCGGCGCTCAGGTCCCACAGGATCTCCTGCTCAATGTCCAGCTCATCAAATGCCTCTTTCATTTGCCGTATTGTCTCAAACCATTCCTTCAGGTCCTTTACAAACCTTGAGCGGAGCTTTTGTATTTCCCTGAGCTGCCATTCAAGCAGCTGCTCCTCGTACTCTTTTTCCCAGGCTTCCTGTTCATTCCTGCGAATAGCTGTGAATATCTCTGTAACATTATTGTCCTTCTTCCTGCCCATTTCCCTTTTCGCAGCAAGTATCTTTTTCTCCCAGAATGCAACATTTACAGAAGGGTGGAGTGACCTGTAATTGCTCAGGTCACTTAATACTGATCCTTCGCAACCGCCATGTCTCTTAAGATCCCATGCTGCAAGATCCAGCCTGGACCGGTGTTCTTTCAGGGGATTCGCATTTTCTATATAGCTGCGGGCTGACATTTCCCAGCTGCTTACCTTCCTGTTCAGTATAAGTTTGAACTTTTCATCTGCCAGCTCAGGGAACCTGTCTGCTTGAAGGATTCTGGCAAATTCTTCCATTTCAGCAATTTCCTGATTCAGGGACTGCATGAGATTGCACCTTTTCCAGCAGATGTTCAGCATTCAACCTATGATTCTCCAGGTCTTTGAGAAAAGCGTCGAATGAATCAAGCAGCATTTCTCTCTTTTCTACAGGCACGAACGGTGTTTCATTCAGCTTCCTCTGAGCATCGACATAAGGGACTGTACTACTGATGATCTCTTCAAGCGCCATCAGGGACCTCTTACACACATCCTCGAAGGCATACCTGACTCCTGGGGATACACTCTTTTGGGCACCCCTTTTAAACTTTACAGGCAGGCTTGCTTCAAACCACTCCACATATGAAGTAGTTTTAATAGGATAGTCCCAGCCGCTTTTTAGCAATTTCTCCTGTATTTTTACCTCACATAGTTTACTTCCATTGAAATTGCATTCCAGGCGTGATTGGAGATCTCCGTTTTCATCAACTGGCGTAAACGGGTCATAAGTCCCAATCTTTTCTACAGGTACATAAAAACGGACCTTTATCTTAACAGGATTATGGCTATTAGGATCTTTTTCTATCTCAGGCGAGGTTATAGGGAAATACTGTTTTCCGGATATCTCTGCTGTATCATAGACGTCCTCCAAATAAAAGAATGTATCATAGACATCATTTTCGATACCTGTGTGATCCAGCAACCAGCTGTTCAGTTTTTCGTAATTGGCACAGCCAAACCGTTCCACACATCTTACAACTATCTCATCGATCTGCTCTCTGTTCTCTTCAAGTGTCCACAGGCAATGCCGCAATACGAATGCATCGACAGGTATCACCTCGGTCCGATCGCATAGGAATGCGGAAGCCTTCAGTATGAATGCAATCTTTTGCCACCTGCGGTCAGAAACGTAAACTGCAATTTCGGGATTATTCCTGTTGAACTCGTCAATTGATACCCTGATCGCATTTATGATGGCAAACACTTCCCTGGAAATGCTTACTTTGTAGATCTCATCAGGGATTTGCTCCCATTCAGTATGGGAAAATTGCAGCCTGTCCGGAACTTGCACATCGACTGGAACCGGTCCTCCGTCAAGCAGTCTTTCAAAGTTCTCTCTTTCATGCATAGGATCTACCACTATACGCATTACAAAACGATCATAGAGGGCTTCCAGTCCCTGGTTGGGTGGAGGTGTCTCATTGCTTGCAGCGATCAGTGCCTTTAGCGGGACCTTTTCAACCTTGCCGTTATTACGGTAGATCCTTTCATTAATGATGGTCAATAGCGTATTCAGAATGGCCGGGCTGCTTTTCCATATCTCATCAAGAAAAGCAAAGTCGGCAGCAGGCAGGTATCCATCCGTTTTACGGACATAGTTATCCTTTTTCAGTTCCTGGATACTGACCGGTCCAAAAACATCTTCAGGAGTGCTGAAGTTCTGCATCAGGTATTCAAAATGGCTCGTATCTTTAAATACCTTCGATAAACGACGGGCAATCAGGCTTTTTGCTGTGCCTGGTAACCCATACAGGAAAACAGGCTGTCCTGAAATGGCTGAAAGAAGCGAAACTGCAACGATCTCTTCTCTCTCGTACAGTCCGTCAGAACAGATGTTGATCAGATCTGTAACTCTCTTTTTCATAGAAACATTTGAATGATGCTGATCCATACGTAATTTCCATTCCTGTTATATCCACTGCCAATAAAACACACGGCAGGGGGAGCCAGAGGTAATAACCGCTCGGCGGAGGACACCTTTTCTGGCAATAAATTTCTATAAGCACGGTATATTAACTTCTGTATAAGCAACTAACGGTTTGGATAAGAGCAGATCATCTGCAAGTTCTCTCTTTCCTTGGTGACTGTTCTCCTATTCCAGACCTCTTCTAGGAACTGCTGACACCATCACTGTCAGGTTCCTGCTGCTCTTGAATTAGAAGTGCTTGTGATAGTTTTATAATTGATACAGTACAGTCTCATTGAGGAGAACTTCATGCAAGTTATTTTGATAGGAGGATTTGCAGGCGCAGAAAAAAAGGACCTTCTTTTTTCAATCGGGAATGAACTAATCGCAAGAAGTAAAAATGTATGTGCACTAGTTATCGAGAGTATTGAAGATAATGAGAAAACAAGTCTTAAGATTGATCCGGCCCTTATGGTGAAAGAGATGAGGAACATCCCCTGTACTTTTATAAGCGATCTGGTGGCTGAACTCCCGGAAATAGGTAGACAGTCTTCTTTTGACCACCTATTGGTCGAGGTCCCATTCAGTCTGCCACCCGGAAACGTAAAGAAGGCCATTGTAACTTCCGGGTTCAAACATCTGTCCTTTGCACCCGCTATCTGTATGCTCGATGTGAATATGCTCAAAGTTAATGCAGAGATGATCCCGAAGATAGTTAAGACCCTTATCCTGGAGTCAGAGATCATAGTTGCAGGTGCCAATCCTGCTGATGACAAACCAATAGCGGCATTGGACAGAATACTTGAAGTGAATCCTGACATAAAAGTGTTTGAGCATTCTGCAGGCTCCGGAGGATACAGAATTGGTGACTTTGTTGAGATGATTGTCAACTGGGACAACAAAGCTCTGTAGATCTGTATCTTCAGGAAGCACCAGTAAATCCAGTTCATATGGATTGATCTATATCTCTAAAATGTTTATTCCGATTAACATTATACATGTTAACACCGTTAACTACCTATTATAGAGGTGTGTGCCTTCTTTTACCACTCCCAACACCCCACTTCCAATGACACGCACCTCGGTAAAAAATTCGAAGCAGCGTAAATCACATTTATGTGACTTCTTATGGGGGTAAGATATTTCAAATAGCATTCTATCTCTTGCTATACTTACTGCGCATAATAGGAATTTATATTTTAGTTATTGGTGTGGAATCCTTCAGGTAGTACTGGAAAAGCTCTTTACCCCATTCAAGTGCAGACAGGTTTGAACACAGGATATGCTTATTGTCCGTATCCCCATTACTCCTGAGCAGGTTTATTAGCAAATAGTGGTCATTATACGCAAATGTGAGCACATCGATCTTCTTTGGATATAGGTAGAGATTAAACTGCTCATTCTCAAGGAGTTTAGCAAAATCAGGTTCCGGTTTATCCTTTAACCTGTCAAGAACCTCCTGCGAGAGCACTAGGTATATCGCAACGCCAAGCTTCATCAGTTCAGGATATAGTTTGGAATACAGTGGGTGGAAGAACGTGCTAACCCTGGATACGGACCGGGATAGTTTTGAGTGCTCATAGAATTGGGGATTGAACTCGTACATGTCTGTGATCGCCGGCTTTATCAGGTCGCATTTCCCCAGTTCGCTTATCCTTTCAAGGAGATGGGGTGGAATGAACTCTATATTATGTGATCCCCAGTAATCAGGGTCGATATTGAACACTTCAAGGGTATCTAATAAGGGGTTCATTTCATCAACGATCAGTTTACCGATCCCTGTTAGCTCATACGTATCCTTGTTGTGTGTCACCAGATAGTGGTCTTCCAGGATCCTGATCTGTGGGAGCAATGCCTGTCTGCTTGTACTGAGCTGCTCCATGATGCTATCTATTTTCCTCGGCCCGTCCTTCAGTAAGAGAAGCACACCCTTTCTTTTGTGAGATGCAAATACTATGCCCAATAGTGGTTTTCTAACTACCATTATGCCCCCGGCAATTTGCAATAATGCTTATGTAAACTGCTTAGTTAAAAGAAATGGTGTTTTAGTATAATAACTTATTTTTTTAAAGGGGTGGGAATTGCCGCCTCTATCCATAAAAAATAACGCCTCACATCGTTCTTTGTTCAAGGCAGAGTAATCTATGGGATGAAGGTTCAGTTATCTGGCCGGATGAGTTCTGTCTGTGCAATCCGGGTTGTGGTCTGTGGCCAACGGCCATTTATATCGGGAGTTCAGAAAAGAGAACCAAGGATCACGAATACCACAAGGCTGGCGCTCAGGTTGGCAATTATCGCAGCCTCAAGACCTTTTTTCCAGTAAAGCCACCCGAAAACACTTCCTGAAATTATTGCCAGGGCAATGGTAGCAAGGGAAAGTATTGCATTGTAGTCTGTCACTGGAGTTAAGGAAAAAAAGTAGCCGATACCATAAATGGTGCTGACCAGCAGTATGGAAAGCCAGAAACCTGTGGTCGTGGGAAAGCCTTCCGGAGTCTTCTTGATCTTCCATGAGATCCATACCAGAAGCGTCACAAGGAAGAAACGCAGAATTATCTCTTCCACTATACCTGCATAGAATGAGTACAGTATCCTCTGTTCTATCGGGGGTGATGAGAGCAGTATGGTGAGAGGCTCGGTGAACATCGAGAAAACAAGCCTGTCGGTTGCAAAGATCAGGGTACCCACCAGCAGGCCAAGAAGGACAGATAGCTTAAAGGAAGAATTAAAACCTTCAGGTAAACCCCTTCCCTCAAATAATGATTCAAGTAATGTCGCCTTCAGGCCTACCTTTTTACCCAGGAAAATGCCTGTGAATATAGACAATAGCAAAAACGCTGTTCCCTGGGCGATCTGAGTCGCCAGGACTGTAGGAAAGGAACCGCCAAATTCCTGGATGGCATCCCCTGATACAGATACTGCATATGGGAGGGCTGCAAGCATCGATAGTTCTGCAACCATGAACAAGGACCAGAAAACATTCCAGTCAACCATGTTTTTAACATTCATACCTGTCATCCATTTTTGAGAACAGCAAACACCGGTCCTGTTGCCTGTCTGTTCAATACAAGTCCACATTACATAAGTATTCTTTTATTCAGTTATTCAGATACTTCGTTGAAACTGGAATTTGTATTCTACTACTGTATTTGGGAATATATGGCAACCCTCGCCTAAAAAGATTAAAACATGACTATTTATGATAAGATATATATGTTTTGACAGCCTGCTAATAACATCTACAGATATATGACAGATGGTTCAGGCTGTCGGATAGGAGGAACTTATTTGGAGCAAGATAAAAGAATGCCAGCCGGCCACTGGATCTATGTTTGGGGATTGCTCGCTGTATTCTTTACATTCTCCTATGTCACATACATGACTGGGGGATTCGTTTCAGCCTTTCTGGTAAGCATGGTAGTTGCGGCGCTCATTACAATCTGGCTTGCAGCAGTGCACTGGATATTCTTTGCAGACTCGCTTCTGTATAAGATAGTGGCTGTGATCCTGGGTGGAGTATTCTTCGTACTGGTGGCCATTTTGATACAGTTGGTCTATGAGGGCCTGGTGCTTAAGAAAAAGACAGCAGGGCAGATGCAAAAATGAGCTACTTCCTTATATTGGTTTTATCTTGGGGCTTGCTGCAGTGCTAAGGCATTTTATGCTCATCTGCTTCCCAGGGATTAAAACTTACATCAACATTCTGGCAGGGATGTCCGTTTTGACTTGCTGTTTTTCTCCATTATGGCGATGGCTACGTAAAACATTCTTTCCATGGCAACTGTTTAACTATATTCCAACATCGGGCTTTTTATCTAAGGAGAACCTATAATTTACAGTCTGGACACAAGCTACCAGACGTATTAAAAAACGGAGATTTAGAATGAGCAGCTTTTCAGTTAGTAATAACGGTATCGTTCTTATAGACAACAGCGGTGACGCAATATTTGTTCCAAGCAATTATCTTTCTATTTTCATTATGGAACTTGAAGGCATTGGCTCTGATAACACGCTTGGTACAATGTCGACATTCGGCTTTATCAATATGAGTTTCACTGATTCGGGAGTTCACATTGGCGATGACAAGGAAGGTGTCTTCCTCTCAAAAAATGAAGCAGAGACTTTACTCTCTACATTGGGGAATTGAATCCCGGCCGAAAAGGAACTATCGGGAGCAAGGCGCCTTAAAGCGTGGTGGTTTCCGGGCGCCTCACCTTTCCCTGATCCAGACTGCTGCACAGAGAAACTCATGTTTTAAAAAGGACCCCTCATAAATACCACATCTCTGGAGCATTTCTCAGGATTGTCCATCTCTTATAGGGAATCATTTTCTTATCCTGCGGCTTGGTACCTGAAGATCACCGCTTTTAACTCAATCAGATATGCAGAGTGCATGTACATAATCCGTGTCCCTGAGGCTCTAAAATTCCACTTTTAGATGGAATTATGGACATGGAACTTTTATATGCAGACATAACACCCTTATAATCATACAAGGATGGTTTTTAGGGTCCCGTTTCAGTCCCGGATTCATCAGATATGACCTAAAAGGAGAATGAAGGTGTCAGAATGAGTGAGGAACTTTATTATATGAACCAGCTCCAGGCTTTGGAGGACATCAAGAACACCTACTTCCGCCAACTTGACGAGATCGAGAAAAAGCGGGCTGAGATCGCTATAAGGAAAGAGGAGATAAGGTCGGATGAATCCCTTGTTGTGGAAGAGTACAGCAAGATACGGGATGCTAAGAAACTTATCTCCATGGAGTATGAGGAGCTGCTGGTAAAGAATGAAGAGCTCCGCCTGTCAAAAAGAGAGTTCGAAAAAAGGAAGGAAGAGTTCACCCGGAAAGAAAAGGACCTGCAGTCCCGGGTTGACAGGTATGAGATAAATTATGCTTCTCTTGAACAGCGCAAAAATGAGCATTACAGGGTAATGAGGGCCCAGCTGGAGGATGAACTCGCCATCCGGAAAAAGCAAAAGCAGCTTGAAAGGGCGCATAAAAGGCTTGACCGGAAGGAACAGGAGATCGCCGCCAGGAAAGCAGAACTTGCATCCCAGGACATCGATATGGATATCGAGAATGAGAAGATCGAACGTAAGCGCCGTTATGTGGAACACCTGTATGAGAATCTCGAATCCCGTGAACAGGAGATCGAGTCCCGCAGGTTCGAGCTTATAAGGCTCAAGCAAAGGACCGAGGAAGAGATCGGCAAACACGTGACCATACACCGGCAGCATCTGGATATCCGTAAATTGGATGCACGTACAGACCAGCAGTCAGGCTACATCAGGGCCCTGGAAGAAGAGGTTGTGGAACTCAACAGGAAGCTTGATGAGGCAATGACCGAACTGAAAGAGATGGCTATCTGCTCAAAGCTGCTTGAACGTAACTTGCATTTGCAACAGATGCCAGCCAAACCTTTTGCCTGATCGGGGCCTTCATCCAGACCGGTGGTTAATTACTTGTGGTCCGGGACCAATTACCTTTTGATTCAAGGTGATCGCATTGGTACGTGAACTTTCCACAAAGGACATTGAGCTGCTCAAAAAGCTTGCTCCCGAATGTGCAGGTCTTGTATGCTCAGGCTCAAGAGCACCCTACAGATCTATCCTGCCGCCTGTTTCCAACCATTATTCCCACGACGAGGAGGATTTCAAGAGGCGCATGTCGTTTCTGGATATGGAGGAACTTGCCTACCTTGTATCCCTTATCAGGAGCGGGGAGGAAAGCCTGGGATGTGTGCCTCCCCAGTATGTTGAGGTATTACTGGGAACCGTAGAAGAGAAAATGGGAACGCAGACTGCAGAGGAGCTTCTGATGGTCTATCTCTCAGGACGTGAATGCCCGCCGGGTAATGTGATCGACCTGAAATAAGTCCGTCTGGAACTTCACCCCTGAAGCTCCCGGTGCAGCTCGGCAAGCCGCCGGAGAGTAGTGTGTCCTCTCATTGTAAGGAAGTAATCTCCGCGTTCGCCCTTCTGGCCGATCAGTTTGCTGTCTGTGAGCTTCTGGAGGTGGAAGAGCAGGTTACCTCCGCGGAGCCCTGTTATTCTGGAGAGCTCTGTGAAGCTCTTTGTTCCCGTGCCGAGTGACCTCATCATCAGAAGGCGTTGCCTGTTTGCCAGCGGTTCGCAAATGCTGCTGACAACTTCATCCGATATCTCACTGATATCAACGGCCGCTCTGTCAGCCTTGTTCTTTCCTGAACCGTTCAGTGAGCGTATTAGGTCCAGCTGTTTCACGAACACTTCCGAAGCCTGTGAAGTGCACGAGTCGCAGTTGTCAGTAGTGGCGAATTCTCTGAGCTTCTCGAACCTGTCCTCATACTGGGACAGGACCTCCTCGTCCACAGTCTTATCCATAAGAAGCAGCGCGGTTTCCTGCAAAAGGTTCTCGAACGCGGCCTTGCAGAACTCATTGCGGTCGCAGTCTGTGCACATTCTGCTGTTGAGGGCGCTTTTGCTATCCTGTATTATGTAGTTGATCAGGGGTCTTGATATATCACTCCTCATTTCGGAACACATCATGTTCAGCTGCTGGTTGTTCGTCTGCTCTAGCATCCGGGAGACAACCTGGTTAAGGGATGATATCTCAGCCCTGATACCTGCAAGTTCTTCGGAGTATTTCTTTTCCTGTAGTTCCGGTTCGTTCCGGCTTTTTTGCATGCCTTCACCTGTGAGTTCTTTACCTACAGTTTTATAACACTCAGGTATATTAATATGTATCTGACACTAAGAGCATGTTCATACAGCTGTGATTTCCCTGCATCAGGATCACCCTCATACAAATAGGTATATACAAAGGAAGTAATACGAAATAGTACATCCAAACAGGAAAACACAGGAAAGATCCCATGATCCGCTCTATCCTCGATAACGACCTTTACAAGTTCACGATGCAGATGGCTGTCCTGGAGCTTTTCCCGGATGCCGTGGCTGAATACAGGTTCACCAACAGGGGAACGCAGCGCTTCACTGGGGATTATGTGAGGGAACTCAGAAGGGTGATTGATGAGGATATATCAGCGCTTGCTCTCATGGAAAATGAATATCAGTGGCTTAAGGCGAAGTGTCCCTATTTTAAGCCTATGTACCTTGAGCACCTGAAAAATTACCGTTTTGATCCTTCACAGGTCAGCGTGGGTCTTACAGCGGATATGGACCTTGATCTGAGGATAAAGGGACCGTGGCATCAGGCAATACTCTGGGAGATCGTACTCATGGCTGCCATATCGGAGCTCTATTTCTATATGGTGGAAAATGAGTGGAAGGATAAAGACCGCATTCAGCCGGATAATCCTGTCACTTCCAGCTACTGTTCATTCATAGAGGACATCGGGAGGGAACTTGAATCAAAAAGCTGTGTTTTTTCAGAGTTCGGGACCAGAAGACGCAGAAGCTTCGAACTGCACGATCAGCTGATAGCTACCCTGGCCCAAATGGGGCTGAGAACATTCTCAGGCACAAGCAACGTGTTCCTTGCAATGAGGCATGGGGTCCGTCCCATAGGCACCATGGGGCATGAATGGATCATGGGCAACTCTGCGCTTGTGGGTCTGAGGAATGCAAATCTCTTTGCCCTCGAGAACTGGGCAGACATATATAAGGGTGATCTGGGTATAGCCCTGTCAGATACCTTTGGCTCTGAGGCCTTCTTTGCCAATTTCAACCTGAAGCTCTCAAAACTGTATGACGGCGTAAGACACGATAGCGGTGATCCTATCAGGTTTGCAGACCGGGTGATCCTCCATTACCGGAGCATGGGTATAGACCCTCTCAGAAAGACCATCGTGTTCAGTGATTCCCTGCATGCGAGGGACGCTGTGAGGATAAGGGAACATTGCAATGGCAAGATCAACTGTACTTTCGGCATTGGGACCAGCCTCACGAATAACTCCGAATTCTTCAGGACAAGCCCGCCTCTGAACATGGTCATCAAGCTGCATTCTGTCAACGGCATCCCAGTGGTAAAATTAAGCGATGACGAGGGAAAGGAAACCGGTGACAGGGAAGCTATCAGGGTTGCAAACTATACTTTCGGCAGGAAAGGCCTTGATGAATAGTGCCTTTTCAAAATTTTAGATATTCAGGGCGTGCACAATACTTATATATCACGTCAACCCTAATGAACATGCTTTGAGATTAACTGTTTTGTTAAACGTATGGCATTAGAAGGTATTTGTTTAAATAGTACGTCTTTTCCGTTATGTTTTCAATTGTAGTTAGGTCTTTTTAAGCTTATACCAAAATGGATGTGAAATTATATGTTCAACAGAACCGAAGAAACCACAGCACCGGTAACAGCCGGCGAGAACTATGACGTGACAATCGAAGACATTGCAAGAGAAGGCGACGGAATCGCAAGAGTAAGCGGCTTTGTAATCTTTGTCCCAGGCACCAAGGTCGGTGACGAGGTCACCATCACAGTCACAAAAGTGATGCGCAAGTTCGCTTTTGGCCAGGTCGCAGAATAAACCTTTTGCAGTAATATGAAGGACCTGGTCCTTCAAAATCTCTTTTTAAGTTAAAAATCACTTTCAAAATAAGATCATTTTCAAGCTATTCGGGGTTGCATAGCTGTTTTCTGTGGGTCTTAAGAAATACTAACAGCTTTCCTGATCTATTTTTCAGACACGGATTAACACCGATTCACATGGATTTTACGTAGTAAGGGTTTCTAAATCCACAATTCCTGGAATCCGTGCTCATCCGTGAAATCTGTGTCTTCTTTAGAATTATAACCTATTGTACTTCCATATTTTTTTACATAATGATGAACACAGATTTGACATGGCAGGGGTTTCTAAATCCATTAATCCTGAAATCCGTGTTCATCCGTGTAAATCTGTGTCTTTTGAAAATTATGGTTTATTGAATTCCCCTATTTATTTTCCAGACCCGGATTAACACTGATTTACACAGATTTATGTTGTAGGGGTTTCTAAGCCTATGTAAGAAAAGTACCCGTCTGATGAAAAAAGAGCAGGCGTTTGAATCAAAAGTCTGGGTAGTATTCTTGCAAAATGAACAGGAAAGTAAGAAACGGTGGCCGTTCCTTTACTTCAGATATCCCTTGTTCTCGAGCCAGTTGACCTGTGGCCTTGTGTATTTCCATACTACGTCGGCCTTGTCGTCCTGGAAGGACCAGGGAGTGACTATCACGATGTCCCCTTCATGGACCCACATTCTCTTCTTCTTTGAGCCGGGTATCCTGCCCATTCTGACCGTGCCATCCATACACTGCAGTCTTACCCTGCTTGCTCCCAGCATGCTGGCGACTGTTGCCAGTACTTCGTTCCTGTCCTTGCGCGGGGTCCTGACACGGACCACTTCAGGTGTGTCGCCAGATGTTCTACTTACGTTACCTTGTCTTTTCCTACTGTTATAATTAGCCAGATCAATTCCTCTTTATCGTTTGCTTAATGCGTGTTTTGCTTGTTGCTTTATTAAAAAATGGATATTTGACGAAATGCTGTTACACAGAAAAGTGCAAAACACCTGAAAAATCCGATTTAAATAAAACCCGTTCAGGGTGGCCATGCTGTGATCAGGTATGATCATTTTTAAAGGCCAGTAAACTCTCAAGTCTGTAACAACTTATGTTATTCACTATATATAAATGAACTGTAAGATTGGCAAATGCCGGCAGAGAACCGGCATTAATCCGATCAGGTGTTACTTATTGTCTCCGGCGAGCATCATTTTGACAAGTGCTGCGGCGACGTCAACAGACGTATATTCCTCTTCCATCATGCTCTCCACCCAGTTAACGTACTTGCCCATGTGCCCGGAGTCAATCGTATCCTTCACTTTCTGGGCCAGCATGTTCGCCTTGATGTCCTCGGCATCGCTCCTGGTGGGCACCTTCTGGTTGAGTATCTTCACATTGGTATACTTCTGGATGCTCTTGAGCTTGTAGAGCTCCTTCACGGTCACGAACGTGAGTGCCTTTCCGGCTTTCCCCGCCCTTCCCGTCCTTCCTATGCGGTGTACATAGGATTCCTCGTCCTGGGGCAGGTCATAGTTGAAGACTACTTCGATGTTCTCAACATCTATCCCGCGGGCTGCCACATCAGTGGCTACCAGGGTCTCGATGTCCCCTCTCCTGAAACTGGACATGACCCTCTCCCTCTGCTGCTGTTTCATACCGCCATGAAGGCCGTCTGCCAGGTAACCTCTTGTCTTGAGGGTATCAACCAGTTCGTCGACAGCCTTTTTCGTATTACAGAACACCAGGGATGATTTGATGTCGTAGATATCAATGAGCCTGCACAGCACCTCGGGCTTTGCATGGAACTTCACTTCGTAGTAATATTGCTCTATGCTGGGGACAGTGACCTTCTTATGGATGGTCTTCACAAGTTGCGGCTCCCTCTGGAAGCGTTTTGTGAGTTTCATTATCTGGGCAGGCATGGTTGCCGAGAACAGTATGGTCTGCCTGTCTTCCGGTATCTTGGTCAGGATAAGCTCGATGTCCTCCCTGAAACCCATATCGAGCATCTCATCGGCCTCGTCCAGGACAACCATTGCGACGTTGTCAAGGTTGAGCGTCCTGCGCTCGATATGGTCCATGACCCTGCCGGGTGTTCCAATGACGATGTGGACGCCCTTACGCAGTGCCTTGATCTGCCTCTCAAGGCTCTGTCCGCCATAGATCGGCAGTATCCTGAGCCTTTGGTAAGCAGAGAGCTTTGACAGCTCGTCCGATACCTGGTTTGCCAGCTCCCTTGTGGGACAGAGCACAAGTACCTGCACATCAGTGAACTCCGGGTCCACCAGTTCAAGGGCAGGAATACCGAATGCAGCTGTCTTGCCTGTTCCGGTCTGGGCCTGGCCGATGATATCCCTGCCTTCCATGATAAGAGGGATGGCCTGTGCCTGGATGGGCGTCGGTTCCTCGTAGCCGATATCGGTGATGGCTTTTAAAATGTTTTGTGATAGGTTAAGTTGATCAAAGCTTATAGATTCCATTTCATAAATTCCTTTACTTGGGTTAAGTGCTAATTTTCAGATCACCGCGTCCAGGCGATGATCCCTTTGATCCTGCACCTGCAAGCGTATCATTTTCAATGTTCCAAGTTGTTTTGTGAATCCAAAACAAAAAAGAGCAATGGTCCTTATAATAACAGCAAATGAATTAAGCCTGTCGGTATGAACTACCTCCGGTTGAAACCGGAGGCTTCTTGTTTCACGCTGATAAACGCGCATAAGCCGCGCTTTGAATTACTGTTTTCCCCGTGCCGTTCCCGATATCAGATCGTCCAGCTAGGGCTGGTAAATGTCAGTTGCAGTGATCTGGCGAAACTCAAGTTTTAAACTTTTTCTGGTCTGGGATATTGCTAAATTAAGTCTTATGTTTAATGTAGCCACCACAAAACATTTCGACAGAACATGGAAGAATTATCCATGAACTGGCACACCTTACCGGAAACTCCCACTTATGTCGATAAGATAACGATCCCGGGATGGGATTAGGAACTTGGGTCCGCATTCTCCGATCAGCAGGAACCAGGATGTGCTGTTAAAAAAGCAGTTGATGAAGGAATCATCCTCGGGGAGAGACTGGAAAGTTATCATGAGCTGAACGCAGAGCTTGCATTCCAGTCCGAAAAAGAAGATATTGGCCTTAAAAGGCTTGAAAATAAAAAATATAAGGGAATGCAGGTGAGTGCCAGAGAATACAGGGAATACAAGGAAAGAAGGTGAGGGGATAAAAAAGTAAGGATATCTTTGCCTGTTGAGTGAAGCATTCATGCCGGATCAGTATAAAGAATGCTCAGAGAAACCGTAAATAGGAAAACATGCATACCTGTTAATAATGGGCAATAAGGGTATTGTGCTTTTACTTATTGTCTCCCTGGCTTTCAATATCTATCTTCTCGGGCCGGAAACGATCTCCGAGAGACTGGAGATGCAGGGGGACCAGGTATCGCTTCAGGAAACGAATGAGAATCTGAGACGGCAGCTTGAGGAGTGCAACCAGTCATTGGAGGCATGTTCCCTGCAGCTTGAGTTCTATAGGGAACAATTGCTGGAATCCGGCACAGGGGATGAGGAGTGCCCTCTGGCATTCCTTGGTAATGCTACCATGCAGGCTCCTGCAATAGTCCAGCGGGTGGAACTGATCGAGAGAGGGCCCTTTATCAGGCAGAGGGTCACGGAAGAAGGCGCCATGCTTGACATTTCTGTAGAAATAATCCCGGGAAGGGGAAGAGTACTGGTGCAGACAGTGCCGCTGATGGGTGTTATTTTCCAGGATACTGCGAATATAGCTGTCGCACTTGCACAGGAGCGCACGGGAGCTGACCTGTCGCAGAGTGATGTTATTTTCAGCATAACTGCGAACGAGGAGATCCCCGGCGTTGACGGACCAAGTGCGGGGGCGCTAATGACGGTACTTGTGTTTTCGTCCATTAACTCCACTCCCCTGAATCCTCTTGTAACTGTCACAGGCACAATTGACGAACAGGGGAATGTAGGCGCAGTGGGAGGCATACTTGAAAAAGCTGAGATATCGGAAAAGACCGGAAAGGAGCTGATCCTGATCCCCGAAGAGAACCGGCAGCTTGAAATAACCAGTGTGACCCTACGCAGTGTAGGCGGCATAGTCATATCGGAAGGAGAAAGCGAAATAGTCGATGCGGAGTCCTATATTGAAGAGGAGATCGGTATTGAGGTAGAATATGTCTCCGACCTTGACGATATACTGCAATATGTGTATGTGAACCAGTGATAACTGAGAACAGCAGAAGAAGCATGGGAGACACCGTTTGGAAAGCATCCCGGAAGTAGTTATCAAAGGCTTTACAGGATATGTTGTTACTTGCACAAGGCCATAATAATGATTGTGGAGATGGAGGTAGAATTGATGGCTATGTGACCCTTTCCTGTAAAGCCCGTGATCATTATATCGTGATTATCTGATGATTATTAAAGAAAGGGGAGGGAGTTTCCCGGGGGAAACTTCCTGTCCCGGCTACGTTTAGAGAGCGTAGTTCTCTGGCTTGAATACCTTTACTTCTGCCTTGTACTTCTCCATGCAGTCGCTCATGAACTTCTCTGAGTCGTTGGTCAGGGCTGCGATTTCTGCGGCTGCCTTGTTGAGTGCGCTGGTCTCGAACTTTGTCATCTCGAGGCCCTTTGCTTCTTTCAGCAGGTTGCAGCATTCCATTGCAGCGTTCTTTGCACGGAGGTAGTTGTCGTTTCCGTCCTTGACGATTGCCTGTCCGATCTTGTATGCGTTGTCGTATGCAAGTATGTAGGACTGTGGGTCTCTGAACCTGTCGGATGCCATGAGCAGGTCCCTGAGGATCTTCTCGTTGCCGGACTTGAGTGCAGTGTTCATGAGTGCACAGTCGTAGCTGAGGGTCTCGGACCAGCACTGTACGGTTGTACCACCGAACTCTGCGTGGTATTCGACGGACTCGTTGGACCACAGGTCACAGCACTGCATGATGAGGTTACCCATTACGTCAGAGTGTGCACAGGTTGAGGTCTTACCTTCGAAGGACATTGGCATACCGGTGATTGCCTTGACTATGATGTTCTCATAACCGCAGTCCTTTCCTGGACCCTTTGCACCTGCTTCATATCCTGCGAGTGTCCTTGCACCAGCGACAGTCCTTGCGATGATCGCGAGGGTGTGTGCGAGGTTCTTGTCAAGGAGGCCACCTGCAATGAACATTGCAGTGTTTGCCTGGGCGCAGTCTGTGTCACCGGCGGGGGTAACGTTCTTCTGCTGTGCGACCTTTGCAATGCCCTGCCAGAGGTACTCCATGTCCATGCTGCCGAGGCAACCGATCGCATAGAGCATGCCTGGTACATCGTTCCTGAGAACTGCGTAGTCGAAGACGTCCTTACCACCCATTGACTCAATGGAGAGGAGGTCTGCGCCGCCTTCTGCTACTGCTTCGAATGACTCCATGACGAGGTTGTACTTGTCGCCCCTGAGCTGGAGGAATTCCTTGTTCTCCCTGACATCACCAGGGGTGTGCCTGAGTGCGCACTTGATGCCGTATTCCTCATGGTATTCTTCCATGATGGTC
>JASKKT010000007.1 GCA_030154025.1 Methanolobus sp. | reverse complement strand
CAGGCCGGAACTGTGAAATTCAATGAGGAGCAGATGAACTGGCTGCGCCTGATAAAGGATTACGTGACCGGCAGCTTCCATCTGGAAGTAGACGACCTGGATTACCAGCCATTCGACATCTTAGGAGGGCGGGGCAGGATGTACCAGTTGTTCGGGGATGAGATGAACGGGATTATCAGTGAACTGAATGAGGCGCTGGCGGCTTGAAGATGGAAATACCGATCAAAGATATAATAGTGGCTGGCGAAGGATACCACACGGAGTTCAAGGAATCGCTTGACAAGTCCTTTGTGGAGGAGGTTTGCGCTTTTGCCAATTCCGGCGGAGGCAGGCTCATCCTTGGCGTTGCTGACAACGGCACTGTTAAAGGCGTGAGTACCGATAATAGTTTCAGGTCAAAAGTGCAGGATTCCCTCAGGCAGTTGCAGCCGCACCTTGATATTGAGATACGGGTGCAGGATAATCTTATTATCGTGGAGGTGCCGGAGGGCAGGGATAAGCCTTATGCATGCTTGAGGGGTTTCTTTATCCGCAACGGGGCAAATTCCCAGAAACTTACACGCAATGAGATCATTGATTTCTTCCAGAAGGAAGGTCGCATTCGCTTTGAGGAACTGAGGAATGATAAGGCGGACTTTGACAATGATTTCGATGAGAAGGCATTTGATAATTTCCTGAACATGGCAGGTATCAGCAGGTCCATTGACAGGATGGCGTTGCTTAGGAATCTGGATTGCATCAATGATGAGGGAAAATTGACAAATGCAGGCGTGCTGTTCTTTGCAAAGGATATTGATTTCCTGCTGAACCATGCGATCGTCGTCTGTGTCCTGTATAAGGGTACGGAGAAGGTTCATATCCTTGATAAGAAGGATTTCAAGGAGAACATTGTCGAGAACATCGATAATGCCATCCTTTTCGTGAAAAGGCACACCAACGTGCAGTACAGGATCGAGGGTGTGCAGCGGGAGGAGATCCCGGATATTCCTGACGTGGCTCTAAGGGAAGCCATAATAAACGCAGTCTGCCACCGTGATTATTTTGACAGAAGCTCCAATGTGCTTATCGAGGTCTTTGACAACAGGGTGCAGATATCCAACCCCGGCGGACTGCCAAGCGGTCTTAGACCCTCGGAGTTTGGGCGCAAGAGTGTCACACGTAACCCTCTGATCGCTTCTTTGCTGCATCGCATAAACTACATTGAAAAAGTGGGTACAGGCATAAGCCGAATTAAACAGGCAGTTGAAAAGAACGAAAAGTCCTCAGTGGAATTTGAATACAATTCCGGCTTTTCAGTGATCTTCCGAAAACTTCAAACCAGTCAGGATATTGTGCCAAGCGAAGGTTCGGAGAAAAGTTCGGAGAAAAGTTCGGAGAAAAGTTCGGAGAAAAGTTCGGAGAAAATACTCCGACTTATATCACATAATAAATACATTTCGGTTTACGAGCTTGCCGAAATTACAGGGATCAGTACAAGAGCAGTTGAAAAGCATATTGCAAATTTCAAAGAAAAGGGCATCCTGATACGTATCGGACCGGACAAAGGCGGTCATTGGGAACTAAACCCAGAGCTTATCACAACCATTGAACAGAAACCGATCTCTGAAAGTGAATTGTCCGAAGGTTCGGAGAAAAGTTCGGAGAAAATACTCCGACTCATATCGCACAATAAATACATTTCGATTAACGAGCTTGCCGAAATTACAGGAATCAGCACAAGAGCTGTTGAAAAGCACATTGCGAACCTCAAAGAAAAAGAACTCCTGAAACGCATCGGTCCTGATAAAGGCGGACATTGGGAAGTAATTAGATGAATCCTGAAATGGAAGCATTGATATTTGATCTTAAGATAACTGTCTTATAAACTGTGGAGAAAACCCTTGAGGCAATTAAGATGAATACTGCTCTCACCTATGAATATCTGAGTAAGGTAACAGGACTCTCCAGACGCGGAGTGGAGTAAAATATCGTAAATTGAAAGTGGGGAAAAGTAACCCGCCGTTGACAGATGAATAACACACAATTTAAGTTCTTGGAGAAACTTTACTCCAAATTATTAGATTTGGCAAGATATTTTAAGTCTTTTTCATTCACGTTTTTCTTTGATTTGAAATAGTTAAAAGACTTATCCGGTTCCTCTGTAGTGACTTGTGCAAGTTTATCAGCTTCAAGACATTGTTGTTGCAAGTTAACTATTTTGATATATTTTTCTAATCTACTTCCTACATTAGTAGTAAGTTCAGTTATTGGAATTAAAGCATCATTTGGATAAATGGTATCCAAATTATCCTGAATTGTATCAAACCTGTAATATCCGTAATCATCCACATTAAGCAGCCGGTTTGCGTTTCTTGATACATCTTTCATAGCTTTTAGTTTTTGATAAAATTCAGGACTCCTCTTAGGGCCTGCATGGATTCCTCCAAGGCTATCTAATCCATATCCAAATCCTAATATGTCTCTTGCTGACATTACTTTTTGATCGTTTATTGATTTGCCATAACTGACATTTACAAAGTGGAAGAAATGATTTTCTTCGTATCCTCTTTTTGCAAGTTCTCTTTTCATTGCGTTTAAAGTATCAAGATGACTTGTAATCATGGTACTATCAAAATCAATGTAATAGGCATTGATTCCTTTATCAAGATAGTAATTTATCAAAGCTTTCCCCAACAAAGGAGCTACTACAGGGATATATCCCATTATGTTTTTCTTGTTCCTTATTTCGATGCTATCATAGCATAGATTGAGATATCTAACGAAATCATCAAAGTTTTCAATATTAAGGTTTCTGGCTACTTTAGGAACTGAGGGAATTGGAGTTATGTTTGAATGCGCATACGCAAGGTTTGTCAAAATATCAATTTCTTTTTCAGTCGGATGTCTCCAATTTTCTCCATTGTTCTTAAATTCCAGTAAGCAGAAGTTGGGACAACTGTTAGCTCTTTCTTTTTCTCTTGTTAGCTGCTTGTTTTTATCAGAGGAGAATTTGAGATTCTGATCTGTCTTTACCAAGGATTCTTCATTAAATTTCAGGAAAAGTTCCTGTAAGTCACAAAGTTCCTTGGGAAAAGCGGTATCTTTGTAGAAACTGCTTGTTGTTATTGCTTTCGTGGGAGTTTTAAGGGTATTGTTACCTATCTTAACCTCCATACTCCTTAAATCAGTATCATCAGCAATTGAAGACAGATGGATTTTAGTTTCTTTTGTCATTTTAGCAATTCCTGAAGAATCTCTTCTTTTATCCAGAAAGAAGAACATTTCAACTTCTTATGCAGTTCATTGCAATCAGCATCATTAAGCTCTTTGAGTTGCCTTTTTTGCCATAGGAGCAAACCTATAGTTCCATTTACTTTTATACTGTACTTGGACTTCAGCTGTCGTGCTTTTTCATCGACTATGCAATGATAATTGCCGCCTTCCTGCTCTTTAGCAATCCCTGTACATAATACACTGATTTCTCCTTTATGCAACCATGGGTGACGATTTGCCATTCTGGAAAAACATTGTTCATCAACATCATCGATAACCGAAAAACCGGTTAGTGATTTGAATGCCTTAAATGTTTCAGGGTTTTTTTCAATCTCTTCATGTACTTGTTTTGTTATGGCGAGACTGTAACCATGGTTTTTACATATTTCAAACGCTCTTGGGAAAGTGGCTTCACGCAGCAAGCAGACTATAGAAGAGGTATCAAATATTTTCATGTTAGAGCCTCTTCAATAATTCGAGAAAAGATTCTATACTTACGCCTGCTAGAAAAGCAGCTTTCTCTAAACTGACAAAGCCCTTTTTATAGGTAGTAATTGAAGTCTTTACCCTTGATTTCATTATCCTGCTATATTCAGTGGACTCGATGGTATACTCAGGATATGAGGCATAGACAAAAAGAAGAATTTCATCATTAGTAAGGCCACCAATGAAACTCTTGAAGTCTCCTATGGATTCTATTTCTTCAAATGAGAACACATCCTGCTTCAAACCTAATACCTTAGTTCCATTTTCAGTGATCCTGTAGGTATTGTCCTTTTTCTTCTCGACAAGACCAATTGATATCAGATGTTCCATAGTTATTTCTGAAGCTTCACTGTATGGACCAAATGAATGAGGAATGAAGTCAGCCTTTTCTTCGACTTTATATATGCAATTAGATATGAGAAACATCTCTTTTTGAAAAGCAACATTGCCTTTTACCGGTTTCTCATCGTTCACTTCCAGCAATTCAAGTATAGCAACGCTTAAAGGAGAAAGATCTTCTGCAATATCATTTAATGAAAATCTCATGTGCTACCTCTTTTTGCGTGAAAGATACTTACTACTATATAGCATTTCCTTTTTAAAAGAATACACGGTTAGTTCTTTATTCTAAAAGCATATTCCAAATAATAGAATATTGATACTAATATATAATGTTCTTGTAAAAATCAATGCAGACTTCAAGAAAAAACATATTTACCATTAAATTGCTTTAAAACGAGGTAACTATAAAAAGATAGATGAAAGGTAGACACATATGGAAGGACCAGTTAACTGTAAAATAGGAGACTTGTTTGCTTTTGAATACGGAAAAAGTCTCACAAAAAAAGAAAGAAAAGAGACTGGCAGCTATCCTGTTTATGGTTCAAATGGAATTGTAGGTTTTCACGATGAATATTTAGTTGAAGGTCCGGCTATAATCATTGGAAGAAAGGGAGCAGTGGGTGAAGTTGAATTCGAAACAAATAATCTTTGGCCTATTGATACTACTTATTATGTAAAAGTGGCTGAATATTTAGATTTTAAATACTCGTATTTCTTGCTGAAATCTCTTGTTCTAAGTAGGCTTGATAAATCAACAGCAATTCCGGGATTAAATAGAAACGATGCTTATGATTTGAATGTAGATCTCCCACCCCTCCCCGAACAGCGCGCCATAGTCTCCAGGATCGAGCAGCTCTTCAGCGACCTCGACAACGGCATCGCCAATCTCAAACTGGCACAGGAGCAGCTTAAAGTTTACAGGCAGGCGGTGCTGAAGAAAGCATTCGAGGGCGAACTTACCAGAAAATGGCGGGAGCATCAGACCGATCTGCCGGATAATTGGCACTGGGTAAAAGTTGATTCTATTTTAGAAGATTCAAAGAAGGGTATGAAAACTGGACCATTTGGAACAGCTTTAAAAAAACATGAACATCAAGCCAGTGGGATTCCGGTTTATGGAATAGAAAACATTGGCGAAGGTGTATTTAGAATGCCGAATAAGATATTCATCACTGAAATGAAATTTCATGAACTGGAAGCTTTTAAAGTCCAACCAAATGATGTTATTATTTCGAGGTCAGGAACTGTTGGAGAGATTTGTGCTATTCCTGAAAAGACAAAAGAAGGGATTATTTCAACAAATTTAATGAGAATACGACTAAATAGTAACCTTATTTCCACAAAGTACTTTGTTTATCTTTTTCAAGGTGGAAATGTAAGAGAACAAGTAAAAGAATTGTGTAAAGGTTCTACAAGGGTATTCCTTAATCAAACCATTTTATCTTCCATCAATTTTCCTCTCTGCTCCCTCCCCGAACAACACGCCATCGTCCAGCAAATAGAAACGCGCCTCTCTGTCTGCGATAAACTGGAGCAGGACATTGCGGAGAATCTGGAGAAGGCGGAGGCGTTGCGGCAGAGCATTCTCAAAAAGGCGTTCGAAGGTAAACTGCTCAATGAGAGGGAGCTGGAGGAAGTAAGAAGGGCGCCGGACTGGGAATCGGCTGAGAAGTTGTTGGAGAGAATCAAGGCCCAGAAGAAAAATAAGAGTGAAGGTGTTTAAAACATGGATATTTCACCAGATAAACAAAACATTGATAAACTGTTCTCAAATACCACATACTATATTGATTTCTACCAGCGTGACTACAAATGGACTAAAGAACCTGTTGAGCGCTTGTTAGACGATATTTTTTACCGATTCAGCCAAGAGTATCAGGTTAAAAAGGCTCTTGATCCAACCCCTGAAGTCATTTCTAGCCATTATCCATGGTATTATTTGAACACGTACGTTACTAATACAATTGGAGGAAAAGTCTATGTTGTTGACGGACAACAGAGACTGACTACCCTTACTTTGATTTTGATTAAATTGTTCCACCTGTCTAAGAAATATAATTCAAAAACAGAAAAGTGGCTAGAAAACAAAATTGCAGGCTTTGCCGGAATGGAATACTCCTTCTGGATGAACCATGAGAAACATAAACAAATGTTATCAGACCTTTTTGAAGGCCAGAAAGACTTCAAAGAAATGGATGCATCAAGTGGTATTACAGCTATCAATATGCTTCTTAATTATCAAGTTATAGGCAAATATCTCGATGAGCAATTAACTGATAAACATCAGTTTGAAACCTTTGTTATGTATTTCCTTTACCGCCTAGTGCTAATCAACTTATCAGTTGAACAGACTAATGTTCCAATGATATTTGAAGTGATTAATGATAGAGGTGTTAAACTTAAGCCCTACGAGATACTAAAAGGAAAACTTTTAGGACAGATTGATAAAATAGAGTTAGATGCGAAAGACTACAATGGACTCTGGGAAAAACAAATCCAAGCAATCAATCACTTTAAAGAAGACGAGATTGACACCTTTTTCAGATATTTCCTAAAAGCTAAGTTCTCAAATACTCAGGCTGAAGGAAAGCGCTTTGACGGTGACTACCACAGGGAAATGTTCAGCAATGATGTTAACAGTTATTTAAAACTGAAACATAACCCTTCTGAGGTAAAACGTTTTCTTGAACAAACGTTCACTTATTACACTAACCTGTATCTGAGGATGTGGAAGGCTTATTCGAAATATGATAGTTCTTATGAACATGTTTTCTTTAATCGATTGAATGAAATGGATGGGCAATTCCTGTTAATACTATCATCCTGCAAACTCAATGATGATGAAGAAGAAGAAAAAATAAAAAGGATATCTTATGAGTTAGATCGCATTTTCTCACTACTACAGATCCAAAATGCTTACGAAAGCAATATATTCAGTCAGACTTTATACAAAATATCAAGTGAAATTAGAGATGAGCCTTTAGATTGTATAAGACCAGTTTTCGATAAATATTTGCTTGAACAGTTGTCAAATAGAAGGAACTCTGAAGCAAGTGAGCCTATACAATATGCCTTTTTCAGAAATACCGGTATTAATCTCAATATGAGATTTAAAAGGTATTTTTTTGCCCGCATTGAAAAATTCATTGCAGATAACAATAAATTGAATATGAAACATAACTTTGAGGATTTAGTTACAAAGACAGGTTCAAAAACAGGTTTTCATATAGAACACATCCTATCACGAAACGAAGAAAACCTCAAACTCTTCAATAATGACGATGATGTATTCGAACAGGAAAGAAATAGGCTTGGCGGAATACTCCTGTTGAAAGGAAAAGATAATATTTCAAGCAATAATGAGCCGTATCTGCAGAAACTGAAATCATATGACAACACTTTATACTGGAATGAAACACTGAGAGAAGACTTCTACAAATCAAAGCTAGATTTGAAGGATTTTAAGAATAAATATGCGCTTAATGAGCTCATTCCATTTAACAGCAAATTCGGCCCAGATGAACTGGAAAGTCGACAAAGATTGCTCTTTAAAATGATAAAAATAGTCTGGAATTAATATGTCCGAAAACACATCATCCATCGTATCCAAAGTATGGAGCTTCTGTAATGTGCTGCGTGACGGGGGCGTAAGCTATGGCGATTATCTGGAGCAGTTGACCTTTCTAATATTCCTGAAGATGGCAGATGAGTACAGGAAACCCCCCTATGGCAGGGACATCGGCATCCCGGAAGAGTACAGGTGGGACGTGCTTAAGCAGAAGCGAGGAGCTGAGCTTGACACTCACTACAGGAACCTGCTGGATGAGCTGGGTAAAAAGCCGGGGATGCTCGGGCAGATATTCCTCAAGGCCCAGAACAAGATCAGCGACCCTGCCATGCTCTACAAGGTCATAGACATGATCGACAAGGAAAGCTGGGTCATGATGGGTGTTGACACCAAGGGTGAGATATACGAGGGACTGCTGCAGAAGAACGCAGAGGACACAAAGAGCGGAGCCGGGCAGTATTTCACACCCAGGCCGCTCATCAGGGTCATGGTTGAATGCCTGCGCCCACAGCCAATGAAGACCATCGGCGATCCTTGTTGTGGTACAGGCGGTTTTTTCCTGGCGGCCTACGACTTCCTCACATCACATTACCAGCTTGACCGCGAACAAAGTCGTTTTCTGAAGAAACAGACTTTTGGAGGCAATGAGATTGTTCCCGGTACTCGCAGGCTTGCTCTGATGAACCTATTCCTGCATAACATTGGAGAAATCGGCGGACAGCCTATGATATCCGTGTCTGATGCACTCATAACCGATGCAGGGGATCGCTACGATTATGTTCTGACCAATCCTCCCTTCGGTAAGAAGAGCAGCATGACCTTTACCAATGAGGAAGGGGAACTGGAGAAAGAAGACCTGACGTACAACCGTCAGGACTTCTGGGTCACTACCAGTAACAAACAGCTAAACTTCGTGCAGCATATTCATACCATTCTAAAAACAGGAGGTAAGGCAGCAGTTGTGCTTCCAGACAACGTTCTCTTCGAAGGAGGGGCAGGTGAAACTGTGCGCAAGAAGCTCATGGAGACCACTGAACTGCACACTATACTGCGCCTGCCTACAGGCATATTCTATGCCCATGGTGTAAAGGCAAACGTGCTATTCTTCGAGGCAAAAGAAGCATCCAAAGATCCTTGGACCAAGGAAGTGTGGATATATGATTATAGAACTAACGTGCATCACACACTGAAAAAGAATCCCATGAAATACGCTGACCTTGAGGATTTCATAAGGTGTTATAATCCCGAAGACCGGCACAAGCGCAAAGAAACGTGGAGTGAAGAGAATCCAGAGGGCCGCTTCCGCAGGTTCAGCTATGAGGAAATTGTGGCACGGGACAAGACAAATCTTGATATATTCTGGCTTAAGGACAAAAGCCTTGCAGACCTGGATAACCTTCCTGATCCCGATGTACTTGCAAATGAGATAATCGAGAATATTGAAGCGGGTTTAGAGAGCTTCAGAGAGATTGTGATAACGCTCAACGGGAACGGAGAATGAAACAATGGCAAGCGATGGGATTGAGAGTATTATAGGCACCATTTCGATAATATAACAATTCCAGAGCGGCTCTGTAAAACCTATTCCCTATGGACTCTACGTTCTAATAAAATTTAATCTATTTTGGTACTCTCTATCTTGTTCTTCACGAAAAGCGAGTTCTTCCCTGACATACTCGATAAGGTCTTCATCCATATTTCCAGCTACCATGCGCTCAAGGCATTCTCTTAACTCATCTGCTAGAGGAACGATATTGATGCTTGAGATACCTGAGCATTCATTTCTTGCTTCTTTTGCTTCTAGAGACTGTCCTTTATGCCATTCATGACAGCTTTTATTGTCCACTATCTAAAATTCCAGGATACAAAGAAAGCATCTGTCACAGGCATTTTTTCAGTTTTGCTCTTTGTCATACTAATGTATTTCACCAATCTGGAAGAGGGGAGCTGTAGCTTGATTGCCGGGATTCTTGGGGGTTTGACATGGATATTTGCCTACCCGGCATATCATTGAAATCAGCATGTGTGATTATTTTTAAAGCACTTGCAGGAATATCCGGCTAAAGAAAGCCCGGGTTCTCAAAGTAACACATCCTTCAGTCCTGCTTCTTTTACCATTCCTATGGCCCTTTCCATCTCCTGACGGCTCAGGCACCTGTTTATCTCAGGATACCTGCATGCAAGATACTCCGGCCTGTACTGGAACATAAGGTTAAAGCGAATCTCAGGGATGTTACTGGCAGTCCAGTCAACGACCTTTCGGGTACAACAATCAAGATGTCCGGGGAGCACGAGGTGGCGCATCAGTATTTCCGCATCACGGCTTGCAAATACCAGGTTGGACGTCACGGTTTCCACATACTCCTTCGCGTTGGAGTATCTCAGCGCGCACTCATTGTTCCCGTACTTGAGATCCGCAAGGAACACGTCCACCACGCCCTCAAGCAGCTTTCCGGCCTCAGGAGAGTGATACGTATTGGAATTCCATACTACAGGCGTATTTACGGATATTTCCCTTATGATCTTCAGTATATTGTGAAGGTGTGGAGTGGGTGTCACCAGGTTCAGGTTCCTGGCTCCTTTAAGCCGTATTTGATCGATCCTGCGGGCAAGTTCCGCAGGACTTACCTCTCTCCCGCTCTCAGGGTGCATGGATATGTCCCAGTTCTGGCAGTAGGCACATGAAAACACACACCCGGTAAAGAATATCGTATGTGATGGCACAAGTTCCGGTTCCTCACCCATGTGCAGGAACTCGGCAGCGTACCTGGAAGTATCCGTAAGCCTGCAAAACCCCTTCTCGCCTCTGTTCCTGTCCACACCACACCGGCGCTGGCACAGATGGCAATTCCCGATGACTCTTTCCGCAATCCTTATCTTCAGGTCAAGAAGACTCTTCTCTGCTTTTGCCTGGCTGATGTCCTCATTGAAGCAGTAGATCCGTGTTTTATATTCCCTGTATTTCCCCATGTATTCTTCATGAATCTTCCAGAGCTCTTCTTCACAAGAATTATCACTAAAGACTGCAGGAATCCTTTTCAAGAGCCCGGCTCTTGAAGGCAGTTCATTAGCTGAGATCTTAAGGTAATTCTTCAGGAATAACACTTGAAATTAAGGTATGACTCAATAGTATATGGGACCTTGCTTTGTCGTCGGTCCCATTCACAGTTCTGGTATTAATTTACTTTGTTCAAAAAGACGCTCTCAAACCACCCTGTCATCTCAGATGCGGTATGAATGCAGGGGTTTTTGCCATATAACTGGAATATTCTTCGCCAAAGTCTGCCAAAACATTTTTTCCTCACGTTTTGCCAGAAGGAAGTAGCTCCATACCAGTACAGGGAACATCAATAACGTGAGGATAGTGGACCATTGGATCAAAAACCCTATCATGACCAGAATAAATGCATCATACTGAGGATGACGTACGTAAGCATAAAGACCCTTGGTAGCTAAAGTCTTGTTTTGTTGGGCTTTGTACAGCACACCCCACGCACTCGCCAGTAGGTAGAGACCTCCGAGGATGAAAACACTACTGACTATATGAAAGAGACTGAGATGAGGTTCCCCCTCAAAGCCAAGAAGTGTGTACCATAAGTGGCCTGCATTATGGGATAGAATGTCAATGCCTGGATAGCGGCTTCCCAGCCAGTCCCTCTGTGCACTCCTTATTTCCTTTCTCTGCACCCTTATGCTTCTGCGTTCCGTGATAGTGTCCCCCACATCCTTTATGTCCTCCATGCCCTTTATGCATGAAGACATGCATCAGTATGAAAGCGAAGAGAATGATATAGTTTGAATATTCCACAAGGTGCGCCCTGTGCTCTGTCAGTAAGTAGAATACAACTACAGCCAAGCTGATAAGCAAGGCTGCCTTTGAGGTAAAACTATCTTTTGAAATGGTGTTTGAGTATTTCATTTGAAGATTTCCTATTTCAAACGAAAGGGGCAGTATACATTAAAATGAGGCATTGTGGGTAGAAGATTCAATTTATATCTTTTGGTGAATGGCAAACCGGTAAAGTATCTGAAGTGCTGAAGAAAATCTGTGCACTAAGAAGAACACCGATTTGACAACGAACACAGAAAGCGAAAGGAATCGCTATTGTAGGAGCTCTGCATACTCAGTAAGTGCCATATATCATTGAACGTTGTTAGTATGAGTATTTCTAACTTAGCGGATTTTCACCCTTTTGCTTCTTGAAAACCATAGCCTCCTTACTCCCGTACATCTTCCTCCAGCTCCCGGCTATCCCTGCACTTGCAGAAATCACATAACGCCATCTCGACATCCGACTGCTTATTCTTGACGGGGCAGTAATATTCACCTTCATGGAAAGCTACCGCAAGCCCTCCGGGAAAGATCATGCCCGCCGGATGTATAGTTTTTTTTGCAATGAAGGCAATATAGGGAATGACCACGACTGCAAATCGATGAAAAGCCCTTTTCTTGACGTTACATCCATTGTTCTGCAGGTTCATTCTCGCAAGCAGGTCCGTATACTCATTCATGTCTACAGGCTCAGTTTCATCTGATGGCGCACATGTCCTCAATTCCTGGAAGGCCCTGTACAGATAGGCAAAATAGTCCGATGAGTAGGCTTTCCTGTATTTCTCAGGCAAATTCTGAACACTATCCAAAATTGCAGCCCTTGCCAGGCATATGTCCTCATTGGATATTTTCCGGGCCTCCTCTCTCAAGATATGCAGCAGCTCCGTGGAATCCATTCAAGGAAATATCTTGTTTATGCTTATTATAGATATTACCTGGAGCTGGCTAAATGCATCATTGAGTCCTGCACTGAGACTTAACGAACAAGGATACAGGGTCGTACCTCTCCTGAGTACAGAAGATGATACTTTTAATCCCATATCCACCCCTGAGCACAATAGTATGGTATTTAGGATGGAATACCACCTTCCTGACATCCTTCCATCTGAGGAACTGGTCCTGCCTGCCTGCAGCAATCATACCGGCACCTGCAACAGAAGGGCTTCGGCTCAGCATACCCGCGATAATAAGCAGGGTGTTAGCTACGCGATTTCTGGACCTCTGTTCTTTCCGGGTAAGAGTCCTGACACCTTTCTCATCTACAGTATAGGACAGCATGTAACTGTTACCATAATAGATCACAATAAAGACAGCCGTGAAGAGGAATAACAGACCGATCATGAGAAGGAGATATCCGAATCCTGAAGTATTGACACCTGCAGAGATGAGAGAACCATCCACCAGTGAAGGAAGCATGATTATGGAGATGACCATGGCAGTGAACAGGAAGGCAATGAACAGGGCTCTTCCAACTTCCAGCATGATGAAGCGGTTTGTGAGGATGCCGACATCGATGTCCCATTCAATGGTTTCTTTCATGCAGGATTAATGTAAAGAAAACATTAAATTGTTTCCTGCTCAAATCCGATATGATCAATATGGCAGAAGAGATAGAGGTAAATGAAGTAAAGGGCTTCCAGCCAAGGTCGGTCCGCTACGCAAAACAGATGGATGAAACCTTTGGGGAAGGACTTGCAGGTTTCTACAGTGCGGTCTGGGCAGACCGGGAGGGAGGGCTTTCAAAGAAGGATAAGCATCTGCTGGTGTTTGCAATCGCCTGCTCCAGCCTTAAGACTGAGAGCGCTGTCAAGATACTCCAGAGACTCAAGAAGTTCGGGGCGACTGCCGAAGAGGTCAGGGACGCGATGATGATAGCAGCATGGACCGGCGGCATCCAGAACTTCACGGATGTCTCACCCCAGGTGCTCAAGGAAATGGAAAGGCTGGGCTTCTGAGCCAGCCACTTTTGAAGCTGGTCAGAAAATCAGGCCCATAACATATCTTCCGAAGAAGTAGACCTGCAATATAAGGATGAGAGGCATTCCTATCTTAAAGGACGTATGCCGGGTCTTGTGGCGGAAGTGCTGCATTCCTGCAATCGAGCCTATACTTCCGCCAATGATGGCCCAGAGGAAAAGGGTCTTCTCGGGTATCCTGCTGCCGCGGGTTTTAGCTTTTTTCTTATCCTTGCCCATCAGATGAAAGGCAATCAGGTTCACAGCCACAAGGTAAAGAAGAACTATCGTGGAGATATCCATGATCGTTGATTTATCACATTGTTTTTAAATATTTCCGGTTAAGCATCCTGTCTTGAACTGAGAAGTTTTATTAAGAAGAAAATGCACCATGATATATGATACTAAACGCAATTCTTGTTGTAATTAAGAAATGATGGCAGGCGATATTCATGAGATCGAAGTGGTTGTTGTTTATTCTTGTAATAGCACTCGTAATAGTTTCCGGGTGTGCGGAAGAACAGGCAGATTCAGAAGACACGACAGCAGGACAGGTTCAGGTACCGGCAAATGAAGAAGAGACAGATGAAGAAGCTGCATCTGCTGTAGGTGCTGTACAATATCCTGTAAGAATGGAGTTCTTCGGATTCAAACCTGCAGAGCTGGATATTAACAGGGAAGATACGGTCACCTGGAGAAACTACAATCAACAAAAGGTCTATACCCTCCTAAGTGATGATGACCTTTTCGAGAAACAGGAGATCAAGTACGGAAACCTGTACTACCATACCTTTGAGAATCGCGGGACGTACACTTTCAGTATCGAGAATGCTCCTGAAATGAACATGACCGTGAATGTAAGGTAAAGTGAGACAGGTTCGGAGGTCATTTCATAGTGACCTCTGCTACGGCCTTACCTTATTATATATGACACTTAACCTGGAACCTGCTCATTCCGCTTTCCTGAAGTCAATGGATATGGAATTCATACAGAACCTCTCTCCGGTGGGCGCGGGACCGTCATCGAATACGTGGCCCAGATGGCTGCCGCACCTGCTGCACAGGACCTCAACCCTTTTCATGAAATGGCTGTTGTCTTCCTGCCTGATTACCCTGTCCTCAGCAATGGGCCTGGTGAAACTTGGCCAGCCTGTGCCTGAGTCATACTTATCATCAGAGCTGAAAAGCTCCTGCTTGCATGCAGCGCACAGGTAAGTGCCCTTCTCCTTGAGATTGTAGTACTTGCCTGTGAAGGCCGGCTCAGTGCCTTTTTGCCTCAATACGAGATACTGGTCCCTAGATAATACCTTTTTCCATTCCTCTTCAGACTTTTCGATCTTCTCTGCCATCTTATAACCCCTGAGAAAAACAATGGTTCCCTGATAGAACTCCCCGGTGCAGTGATAAATAAATGACGATACCTATATTTTCATATTGAGATAAATATAAATATTAGTACAAAGCAATAAATATTGAGAAAACAATCTCTTATTTGAATAGTTTCGGACTCCAGCCAGGATAAGATGCCAGGGGGTATTAACACCGAATGGATTGCGTACTATGAAGAGAACAGGAAGCATGTACTGGACCTAATAGGAAACATGCCGCTTTCCGCACGATACAGGAGAGAGCTCGACCTGTGGATAAACAACTATCTTGATCCCTTTGCCCTTAACAGGACACTGGCGGCAAGAAAGAAGGATTCTGCAGACCCGTTCGCCCTGATCCGCACAGAAGCTGAGAAGGACCTTGAATTCACTGTGCTCAACGCAATAGGAAAAGACAGGACCCGAGGAGACATTTTCCTTCTGGAAAGCAACCTTTTGCTGCAGTTCAATCTGCTGCTGTCACACATCAAAGCATCCTGAGAGTAAGTGAGGAGGATGTTCTCTGCATCTTCCCCTATGATTTTTCCTGTCATTCAGGCACTGCCAGGTTATCCCTATCAAGAGACGTCAAAGACGCCCACGTTCTGTATATCCTGAAAACAACGCATTTATGAACCTTCAGGACTATTTCACTTGCATGTCCAATATCAGAAAACCCCTCATGCTCATGATACTTGACGGATGGGGTTACACACAGGAAACAATAGGAAACGCAGTGCTTGCCGCCAGGACACCGGTGCTTGACGGCCTTATAGACAAGTACCCATGGTGCCTACTGGAGGCTGCGGGGGAGTCTGTCGGCCTTCCACAAGGACAGATGGGAAACTCAGAGGTCGGACACCTTAACATCGGTGCAGGACGGATAATCTACCAGGATTTTACCAGGATCAATAAGTCCATCGAGGATAGTGAATTTTTCAGGAATCCTGTGCTGCTTCAGGCCATGGATAATGTGAAAAGGAACAGTTCCTCCCTCCATGTCATGGGGCTTTTCTCATACGGAGGAGTACATAGTCACATGGAGCATCTCAGAGCCCTTATAGAGATGGCAAAAAAAGAAGGGCTTGAGAACATTTACATACATGCTTTCCTGGATGGCAGGGACGTTCCTCCGAGGGCTGCCCTTGAGGACATGAAGGGACATGAGAAGTTCTGCCGCTCAATAGGATTTGGAAAGGTTGCCACGGTCATGGGCAGGTATTACTCAATGGACCGCGACAGGCGCTGGCAGCGCACGCAGCTTGCATACGACGCCCTCACCCTTGGTGAAGGACTTCTCGCAAGGGATCCGGTATCCGCCATCGAGCTGGCCTATGAGAGGGGGGAGAACGATGAGTTCGTGAAGCCTACTGTGATAACTGATGAACAGGGGATGCCGGTGACAACCATCAGGGACGGGGACTCACTTGTGTTCTACAACTTCAGGCCGGACAGGGCCCGCCAGCTGACATATTCATTCGTGAACAGGGATTTTGAAGGTTTTGAGAGAAGGGCTTCCCCTGATGTGTTCTTTGTATGTATGACAGAGTACGACGAGACACTTGAAGTGCCCATTGCCTTCCCGCCTGAGAATATTGAGAACACCCTGGGGGAAGTGCTGAGCAGGAAGGGGCTCAAGCAGCTCCGTATTGCCGAGACGGAGAAATACGCCCATGTGACCTTCTTCTTCAACGGAGGAGTGGAGAAACAGAACGAAGGTGAGGAGAGATGCCTCGTGCCCTCTCCCAGGATCGCGACCTACGACCTCAAACCGGAGATGAGTGCCTATGAGGTCACCGACGAACTGATAAAGAGGATAAGGTCCGGGAAGTATGATGTCATTATCCTCAATTACGCCAATATGGATATGGTGGGACATTCCGGTACCATGGATGTCACTGTAAAGGCTGTTGAGGCTGTTGATGAGTGCGTGGGCAGGATCATAGACACACTGGTAAGCGTGGGAGGAGCGGCCTTCATTACAGCGGACCACGGCAATGCTGAAAAGATGATAGATTATGTCACAGGAGAGCCTCATACTGCACATACGTCTAATCCTGTTAGGTGCATACTTGTAAACGGTGGAGAGGGCATTACACTCAAACCCGGAAAGCTCGCAGACATTGCACCTGCCATGCTGGAAATCCTTGGCATCGATAAGCCGGAGGAAATGACAGGCACTTCCCTGCTGGTCAGGAAAGGCTGAGAAGAAGGGGAAATGTTTCAAGGATGAGCTCAGAACCAGCTGTCAAGTGTCCTCTGGCCTCCGCCGGAAGATGCTTCCATCTTCTCTAAGGCCTTGGTGACCCTTTCACGGGAAAAGTCGTGCTCTTCACAAAGCATCTCCAGAATGGATTCTGTTTTTGGCTTCTTCCAGTTTAGCTTGTAATCCTTTGTGACCGGAGGGTTCAAAAAGAACTCCTTTATGTCATCTAGCCCGGGGATCTCATTGCCGGTCCTGTCAAGGACTTTCTCTATGCTGCCATGCTCCTTAACAAGCTTGAGGGCTTTCTTGGGACCTATATTTGCAAGGCCCGGATTATAATCCGTACCCACGCAGAGGGCAATATCTATCAGCTGCCCGCGGTTTATGCCCAGCTCGTTAAGGGTTTCCTCCAGCTGCATTACCTCCGGTTTCACATCCACATAGAGATTCTTTCTGGGTACTTTCCTTTTTCCTGATACCGTAAGGTTCCTGACCACACGGGGAGCACCGAATAGCAGGGAATCATAATCCTGGGAGCCGGTGTAATCCGCATCACCCCTGCTTACCATGTAGGCAGCCTGAGCCTCACCTTCAGATGGCGCTTCCACAAAGGGTATGCCCATGGCACCCAGCAGCTTCCTGGAGTCTTCGACGATTGTCGCATCCACACGGGAAGAGGCCTGAGCATATTTGTAGGCCTCCTCTGCAAGTCCGGCCTCCTGTGCCCGGGTCCATTTGATCTTTGCATTCTCACGGGCCTCCACACGCTTTTCTATAGTGGAGGATTTCATCTCAGGGGGCTTTCCGTCAAACACAAAAACCGGTTTTATGCCTGCCTCCGTGAGGCTCGACATCCTGTAAAGCAGGCCTGAGAGATGGGAGGTGACATTCCCCTTTGAATCCTTTAAAGGAGTACCATCCCTCTGGCGTATAATACTGAGAAACTGATAAAGCGTGTTGTAGGCATCTATGGCGATAACCTTCGACGAAAGGTCCGATAGCTCTACGGGCTTCTTTTTCAGGAGGTCCCCTAGATCAACACCCATAGTATTGCCGCCCAATCCACTTATTTTATGGTTGAAACTATTTATTCCAACCTGACATCGATGACGGAATCATCATTGGCATCTATTTTCCCCACTCTAAGGATGTTTCCCGCCCAATCGATAAGATTTGTTTTTGTAATCTGTACCTGATGGATATCATTGTTGACTTTATTCTTGTGTATTATAAGCAGATTGCGTCCTGCTTCCTCGTTCTTACTCATTTTTGAGACAATGTTCTTGATCAGTTGCTCAAACTCAGAGTATATCAGAACCTCGGAACATTTCCCAGCTTTCTTGATAATACCTACCGGCTCTAAGTTAATGCGCATGTACGCACCTCTGTAATATAATGAAAACTATCGAATCATACTACGTCATTCGACGTATATATGGTTTTCGGATTTATAGTTGGTACTTCTTACAAACAATTGAAAGCAGGAAAAATTATCTGTAACGGGTTCTGTCAAGAGAGTTCATCATCTCGTCCATTTTCACAAGTACTTCATTCACTCTTTTATCCAGATTGCCTTCAACACTCTGTACATTGATCCTCAGGGAGCGTTCCTTTGCCTCCAGCATATGATCGATCTTTCTCAGGCGCATGTCCACTGAAAGGATCATCGCGGCCAGGGCTCCCACCATTACCATAGCAGAAAGTACTATTAAAGCGTTTGCAGGGCTGTACTTGAACCTTCCAAGCCATTCATAGGTAAGAACAAATGCAGATACTACCATTACAATAGAGAATATTATGTCACGGCTTTCCATTACGTTCCCTCTTGAGTTATATGAGCGTCCTTGTTATTTATATTATTTTCTTTTTAATAAAGGTTGGCATAGAATTAAATAGTGCATCTACATCTAACATATTTGTCACAAATATAAACATTTGCAAAACATTTGCAGCTATTGTTCAATTACGGGATATTTGACAAAGGGAGTTGCGATATTGAGCTCAGAAAAAAATAGCGTTAAGGAATACGCACCCATGCTTGCAATGGCAGGCATTATAATAGTAGTGCAGATGATCGCCTTGCTGCTTGCAGCACCAATGGCAGCCAACGACATGAGGGCTTTCGAGGATCCGGACTCTGCCGCTAACAGCATATACTATATCATACTCATACTTGCATTCACCTTCGTCCTGTTGATGGCTATCAGAAAGAACATGAAATGGGTCATCCAGCTGACAATATTACTGGCCGTGGGTTCCACGATGTATTATGTGTTCTATGCCCTGCTATCCATTGCGGACATATCTCCCCTCACCAATAACGTGATTTCCATTATTGCCGCAGCAGGGCTCACAATCCTGCTATATAAGTTCCCTGAATGGTATGTGATCAACATCATCGGCCTTATAATAGGTGCGGGGGCCAGTGCCATCTTCGGGATATCACTCTCCATCCTGCCTGTGGCAATACTGCTGGCACTTCTTGCAATATACGATGCGATTGCAGTCTATAAGACAAAGCACATGATAGACCTTGCAGAAGGCGTCATGGACCTGCGCCTCCCGATATTATTCGTGATTCCCAGGCATATGAAGTATTCCTTCATTGAGGACTCTTTCAAGAAAGAAGAAGGGCAGAAGAGGGAAGCTTTCTTCATGGGCCTGGGGGATGCCATAATGCCGACCATATTGGTAGTGTCCGCAAATGTCTTCCTGGTGCAGAAATATGGGGCAGAGCTCATAGCCGGGTTCATAACGATCCCTGCAATTACAGCAATGGCCGGGACCATAATAGGATTCATTGCACTGAGCATACTGGTGATGAAAGGGAAACCACAGGCGGGACTGCCTTTCCTCAACGGCGGAGTTATCCTTGGATACCTTGCAGGTGTCCTGATAGCCGGAACACCCCTCTATTGACCCTTTTTATTACTATTCCTATTTTTCCTTATTCTTCTTCAGGAAGCTGGGAAACAATACTGCAGATAGAACAGTTACTTCCCTTTCCAGAGGTTTCGTTCTTTGGGCTGGTGACCTGGGAATCCAGGGAACGAGTGCCTTCTGCAAGTACAGCAGCGCTGGAGATAGTGGCTGCTATAAGAATAGCACTGAACATCTCCTCCTTTGTGATCCCCAGGCGCTTTGCAACCCTTAGGTGGGTCTTTAGGCAGTACTCGCATCTGAGTGCAGAGGCTACAGCAATACTTATAAGCTCAACTGTTTTGGGATCTATGAGATCCATCTGCCTCATGACGCTGTTCTCGTATATCATCCTTGAGATGAACAGGCCAGGCATGTCCTTCATGAAATTTATGATATAGGGGATCTCACCATAACGCTCTTCGACATCCTCAAGCATGTCAGCGACAGCATCTTCCGGCTCCTGGTCCAGTATCTTTTTTATCTTTTCGATATCCATACTCATAACCCCGTAAATCCGATGTCCTGTTAATCTGCCTATAAGGCAAAACCTACTTCTGACTCACGTTTGATTTTTATTAGTATATAGTTCTTCATCCTGGAAGGAAGCACTCTTGCAAGTTCCATAAGACGGGTCCCTTCATCGAATTCAAGGTTCTCTACTTTCTCACGGAACTCATCGTATGGGAGCTTTACCCGCAACCCGTCCAGCTGCAGGGTCATCGGAGCAGGCGTGAGCACCTGTTCAATCTCCGGGATCTGTTCATATATCTCTTTCATCACCCTTGGAGGAAGCACCGCAAGAGGGTCCTTTGAGATGTCCTCCCTCATGATCCCGACTACTTCGGCTACTTTTTTGTTCATTATGTCCAGGGAACTCAGTTCCTCCGACTTTCGCAGGCGGTGAGCCACCCTGCCTATATTCCCAATGTAGACATCAGCATTAGGGATGTCCTCAGTACGAAGATCAGGGCCCCCTGTCACCACGATGGGGATCTCGATGCCTTCAAAGAGCTTGGGCTTCTTGTTCTTGATACAATCGGCAAAGGTCCCGAAGGAGAACAGGGCAATATCATGCTCGTTTATGAGCCGTCTTTCGTAATCCGCAGAAAGTGCAACCCTTCTTCCCATCCCCCGTGCAAGACCTATCATGTTTGTGTTTGCCCCGTCCCTGCGCAGGTGCTCGGCAACGTCGCAGGCCGAGTGCGGCAGATGGTGAACTGCAAGCGTGGGAGAGACAACAGCGATCTCAGTACCTGTGAGGGGAGCCGGTGTCAGCTTCCCAAGGAGTTTCTTACCCAGTTCCTCGATGAGATGGACATCCTTTTTGGGAATAAGCATGATTAATGTGACTTCGGTTGCTGCCGGGATCTTCTGGATCAGGTACCCTCCCAGGTCTTCGAGAAGTTCGGTGATAAGGGTGTGTTTGTGAATCCCACCCTCATAGATATAAGGTTCAAGCACTGCAGCCATTACCGGGCCTCCTTGAGTTCGGCAAGCATATTATGTGCCTCCTGTATCCACTCAGGCTTCAGGGTATCCTCGCTTGCTACGAAAATAAAGCTGTTCTCCTTCATGGAGTGATAGCGCACCCTGAAACCCTCCGGGGTCGATCTGATAGCCATCTCGATGAGCCTTGACTGCAGACTCTGCTTGGGGTCAGCTATCAGCATGCTTTTCAGGTACTCTATCTCCTCCCCGGGATCCTCATCCTGGCGCACTATAATAGTTTTCCTTTCGGGCTGCAGCACCTGGCCGCGCCCGTATCTGGCCCAGAGCTTTTCCAGGAGCAGAGGAAGATATTTCTCCTCCCTCAGGGATATTTTGACCTCCTTGCGCTCCATCACCCCATAGCCAAGATCTGCAAAATCCCCGAGCCTGACGGGAGGCTGGCTGCCTCTCAACAGGATAGCCATCTGGAACAGGGAATCTTCCGGCCTGAGTACTATTTTTATCCTCCCTATGGCCCCGCCCAGCACAAGCTCCGAGATAACATCGGCCACAATACTCCTGTAAGCTTCCGCTTCCTGCGGGACAGCAGACTCAACGACGAAGGTCTCAAGAGCGTCCATGGTGTTACCCCTCCACGAACCCTGATGCAAGCAGAGCGCTTCCCACAGCACCTATCAGATGGGAGTTGGGAGGAACCAGCACCTCTATCTTGAGCAGCTTGCTGAGTGCCTTGGGCACTCCCTCGATAAGGGATGAACCGCCCACGAGGATAAGAGGTTCCCTGACATCGACTTCCTGCAATTGCTGCTCGAATATCTGCTCCACTACACTGTAACAGGCTGCTGCTGCAACGTCCTCAGGAGTGGAGCCTTTTGCAAGGGAATTGACCAGTGACTGAATGCCGAAAACGATACAATAGCTGTTCATTTCCACATTCTCCTGCATGCCCTTCACTGCCAGGGCCCCAAGTTCGGTGATATCCACACCAAGCCTCTTGGCAGTCATATCAAGGAAACGGCCCGAGGCACCGGCACAGATGCCACCCATGGTGAACATGCCCGGTATGCCGTCCTCAACTGAGATAGCCTTGTTGTCCATACCGCCGATATCGATCACAGTAGCAGGGCCCTTCTGCTTATTGGCAAGATAGACAGCGCCTTTGGAGTTCACGGTGATCTCCTCCTGCACCAGCTTGGCCTTGAAATGTTCACCCACAAGGAAACGGCCGTATCCCGTGGTGCCTATTGCCTGGATATCCTCCTGTTTTACACCCGCCTCCTCAAGTGCACGGCTAAAAGCCTCGGTAGCACTTTCTATGACCTTGATAGTTGGCACCCATCCGGAGCCTATGATCCTGTCATCCTTCATCACGACAGCCTTGGTTGTAGTGGAACCCGAGTCTATGCCTGCAGTGAGCCCTGTCTGGTGCTCCCTGGCAAGGAGGTGCTTCCGCCTTGCTATTGTTGTAAGGGCTTCCATACGGGTCATCAGGGTTGCCGCCGTTGTGCGCTCGGTGAATGAGTAACTGATAACAGGGATGTCAGAATATTTATGGATATATCGCCGGAGTTCGTTCCTGACGATCGCAGCCTCTGCACACCTGAAGCAGGAAGTGATGAACACTCCGTCCACATCCGCCATTCCCTCGACCACGGCCCTGGCCCTTGCCATCATGAGCCGGAGATCGGGGCTGGCTGCCTCGATACCAAAATCCCTGCCGATATTGTCCAGGGAAGAAACATCTATCTCCGGGAAGACCAGTTTGGCATCAACGGATTTTGCCACGGACTCAAGCTCCTTGTGAACACCTGCATACTCAGAGCCGCAGGATACAAGGGCTACCTTTACAACGGATTTCTCACTCATGCCTTACCTTCCTCTTCATCCTTGGGCAGGGACTTTAAGAACTCTGCGATCTTGTATACAAACTCCTTGGCCTCTTCCTCATTATCCCCGCGCGGATAATCAACTTCCAGGACAGGCATATCACGCTGCCTTATCAGGTACTTTGTCAACTCGTTGGTACGCGCACAGCCCATGCAGCCAAAGGCCATAGGAGACTCGTTAACAATGATACCCGCCTGTGCATCGTCTATCATAGGGCCCACTATTGCCATCCTTCCTCTGACACCTGCAGGCACTTCCACAGCCGCGTACTTCAAACCCATCTTGGGATCCTCGGCTGTAATGTTCAGTGGTGGTGAGTCCACGCTTACCGTTGAGATCTTCTCCTTGATCTTTTCCATCATAGCAATGGGTTGATGGCCGAACCGTTCAACCAGATCGGAAAGGATAAGGCTGTTTGTCGGGTATATGATGACTTTTACCATGATATTGCCTCATAAGTGGGATTCTATTAGGTCTTCCAGTTTATCGACATCAAGCTTCTTCTTTTGCTTTACCTCTTTGAGAGGCGCTTTCCTGTCATAGGCATCGAGCGCCTTCCCGATAGTGGGCAGCATCTGCACCTCATGCCTGAGATAATGGAAGCCGGGCCTTGGGCCGCCTCCGCGGGAGGAACGGCATCTCCTCTCGTCTCCCGGCAGGAAACCTCTCTCTTTCACGAAAATATGATTCCGGTCAAGGTCCACAACTTCCTTCACGACCCTGTTCACCGCATCCCGGGGACCTGTGACCATTGTCCCGAAGCAGGTTTCCTTGATAACTATATCGGTGTGAGACTGGTATATCTTCATGGCAGCATCTACTGGCAGGACACTGTCAGAGCTTATCACAACGATCTTGGTCAATGTATCATTATCGCCTTCTGCCATCATGATTCCTCCTTGCTGCTGTCTATGATATACACGACATCGTCTTCCTTAAGGTTCTTTAGCTTGCCAGTGTCAACGATCTTTCCGATGATGTTAGTGCTCCCGAATCTCTCACCGGTCGGTCCGAAGAGATCATTGTCCTCCAGCTTGACACCTATCATACCGGCCCTCTTGGCAGCCTGGTTGGTGACACCTATCTCACCGGCTGTCACCTTTCCCTGAGGAGTGTTCTCCGGCAGGATCTCCTTATACTTATCAGCCTCTTTCTCCATGGCCTTGAAGATATATGTGTTGTCATAAGTCATAAGCACAGCCAGGGCACCCACAGGCTTGTACTGCATCCCGGTGGCGTGCCTGAAGAAGTCTAGCGTCTTTGGAGCAAGGTCCTTGTACAGCTCAACCCTGATTAGATGCTCTGGGTCAACTCCCCTGAGTGTCACCTTAGCCTCGCTCAGTATGCCTATTGTTGTAGCAGGGGTTTGTGTGACAATGAAACCATCATCTCCTATGTAACCTTCCCTGATAACTTCCACACCTAGGGGCCCCATTTCTGCTTCGGCTTCAGCATAGTTCATCCCAAGCAGCATTATCGGGTGAGGGGCACTCTCTATCATGATCTTCTGGCCTTCACGTACCATCTTGGCAAGCTCGAGGCCTTTAACTACGTGACCGACCACCGAATGCATTATGGTGGATGTCCTGTCATCGGTTGCGATGAACAGCTTACCTGCCCCGTATCCAACGGTCCTCACAAATACAGAACCGGCAGAGCGGGATTCGAAATTCTCGTAGGTCACAAGCTCTCCCTGGAACCCGTGATCGGAAATGTAAGAAGAAGAAATGGAGTCAACGTGGAAAGTGCCGTCACGGGTCACGGCAAAGAGATGCTCCGCACCCTCAGGAGCTTCGGGGTCGATCTCGATCTCCACATAAGTGAATATCCTGGAGCCGTTCTCCAGTCTTGTTGAAAGGTCTGTGGTGCATATGTGTTCCCCGGCTTCCTCAGACTCGATGACAGGCTCGATATCCAGTATCCTGTCACTCTTAGCCAGGTCAGACAGGACATGCTTTCCGCTGATCACTTTTGCAAAAGTGCCCTCCTCGGGAGCTCCATACTCGGCTGAATGCCTCGCCTTGGTAAGTATCAGGTGAGTGTTTGCGGGATCGGAGCCACCCGCAAACATGATCTCGAATCTCTTGTGGTCAGCGCTGCCCCTGAAGGGAACCATGTCGGAAGAGAAAGGCCCGAAAGCAACTGCATCCCTGCTTATCCAGCGAAGAGGCATGTCCCTGTACTCAGCATAATGGGAAACCCAGCTTTTTCTCGAGGGAGATGCTTCGTCATGAAGCTCTATGCGGAACTCACCCTTGGATGTTCTGATGGTATACCTGGAAACATCCTTCGTTTCCTGGCCAGCCCGCTCGATAAGGATACCCACGGCTGTGCCTTTCCTGTAAGGGGCGTTTGACACCCTGATAGCATCCTCGAGGACAGAACCCTCATGCAGTTCTATCTCGTTTCCATTGACCTCTACCTTTATTTTATCGCTCGTGTCAAACACCTCTGTTATGACAAAATTGCCGGCTCACCCGGCATCAGGACACGCTCAGGAGCCTGCAGCCGCTTCCAGGCGCTCCTTATCCGTGAGCTTTGAAAGGACTGCTGCGGGAGCACCGATATCAACGATCTTCCCGTTCCTCATTAGAGCAACCCGGTCGCATATCTCCTCAAGGAAATCCATATCATGTGAAACAATAACGAAAGTGTCACCCATCTTCTCGCGTGCCTTGAGGATGGACTTTGTGACCTCCATCTTTGTTATCGGGTCCATGGTACCTGTCGGCTCGTCCATTACGACAATGACAGGTTCCTTCATGAGGATCTGGGCAAGCGCAACCCTGTGCCTCTCTCCTTCACTAATCTCATCTGACATCTTCGATAATATAGATTTTGCCTTTTCTTCAGTAAAACCGGTAGATATCAGTGTGTTAATTGCCTTCCTTACAGCAAGCTCGTAGGGCAGGTCGATACCTATTGATTCAGTAAGATTGTCGATGATGGTCCTGTGGTTGTACAGCCCATACTCCTGGTGGAGGATACCCATATATTTCACAGCACGCCCCCTGCATTCCGGGCCGGGCTTCTTCATATCGACCCATTCGTCACCGACCCTTACCTTCACCTCACCGCTGGTTGGCTGCACTATTCCCATCAGTATCTCAGAGGTTGTGGTCTTGCCTGCTCCGCTGGTCCCTGCGAGACCGAATATCTCACCTTCCTTTACGTCGAAAGAGATATCATTGACAGCATAGACAACACCCCTGTTGACAGATATATACTTCTTGACCAGGTGCTCGACCTTGATCAGAGTGTCACCGACCTCGACATCGGATTTTTTCTCCACGGCGCAGACGAGGTTCATGAATTCCCTTGCTATCTTTTCCGGGGAACCTTCACTTACAATTGCCCCGTCCTCAAGGACAATGGCCTTGTCAGCCAGCTGTTCTATGACATCGCACCAGTGGGACGTGATCACCATTGTCATATTGTAGTCCCTGACAGCCTTGTCGATGACATCGTGGACCACCTGGGCAGTCCTGGGATCCAGGGTACCCGTGGGCTCATCAGCTATAAGAAGCATGGGGTCCCTCACAAGCTGGCGTGCGAGGACAACCCTCTGCTTCTCACCGCCGCTCAGGTCACGGGCCACGTGCATCATGCGGTGGGAAAGCTGTACTTTTTCAAGCAGGTCCACCGCCTTGCCCATTGCATCCTCAGTGGAGACTCCGATCTCAGTAAGGGAATTTACCACGTTGGCAATGACCATGTCGTCACCATACAGTGCGAATGTACGCTGGAGCATGATAGCGATCCTTTTAGTGACATCTCTCCTGTGGGAGTCATGTATGGAGAGTTTTACAAAATCAGCTTCGAATGCTTTTAGAACACCCTCACATGCCGGGCATTTCATTCCGACCTTGCTGGGAGGCTCTATGTGCCCACATTTCTCGCAGCGTGCAAGGTGGTAGATAACCTGTCCGCTTATGCCTTCATACTCTTCCACACCACGCAAAACATGCATCAATACAGTCTTGCCCGAACCGCTCCTTCCAAGGATGCCCAGGACTTCTCCTTCATTGATAGTCAGGTTTATGTTCTTTAGAACTTTGATACCGTCAAATTCCAGTGAAAGGTCTTTGACTTCGATAAATACTGCCATACCGTTTCCTCCGCCTACTGGATGCATGGGTGTTATTGTCCATTATATTTTCTATGCATACCTCTGCAAATTACTTAACGGTTTTGCATAGTCTGCACAAAACTAATACCAAAGTATCCGATATCCCATACAAACCATCTGACAACATTTTAATGAGTTTTTTACAAATAAGTTATACTTGGATTATCAAACTCACTACATAAACATAACGCACCGGCTTTGCGCCGTTAACTTCCTAAATAAAAGGGAGATTATTGGCCCACATCCGCTCAGAGGCTCCTGCAAGTTTGCGACATGACCTGCCTCACAATCTCCGTTACTTCAGTAATGTTGTCAATGACCCTGTCTGCCGCATCCCTTAATGCCTGGGGCCTCTCATCTCCCTGCTGAGTGGTCATTATACCGATATCCGCTGCCCGGAGTGCAAGTATATCGTTCATCCCATCCCCCACCATGATAACCGAATCGTATCTTTCCTTCAGTTCAAGGATGATCTTTTCCTTATCCCGGGGAGAGGCAACCCCGTACACATCCTTGCCGGGGATGCCCACTGTCGCTGCAAGTCTGTTCAGGTTATGATAGCCGTCCCCCGAAGCAATGAACACGTCCGCACCCATTTCCCTGAGCTGTTTTATTGTCAGAGGCGTACCTGAATACATCCTTCCACCTGTACTAAGCACATAGGGCACCGTGCCCTCCTGGACATCAACAATGATACCTGCAGCAAGATAGAATACATCCGGGCAGCGGCCCCTTACAACAGATATCACGCCCCTGAGATCGTCAACGCCCACACTGCTCTTTTGTATTATCCCGTATGCTTCGTCCAGTCCTATGGGGCCGCTAGAGCAGCTTATCTCGATAGAGACCCCGTACAGTTCGAGAAACTGATGGAATGTCATGGGCGGACACGAGAAGATGGTACTCTCAAGATCACCGTTCATAACCACAAGAGCCCTGCGGGGTTTAAGGGCCACCAGAAGAGTGGTCTGGATATCATCAAGGATCAGACCTGTGGCAGCCTCCCTTGCCACACGATACATCCGCAGGAGGGTACCTGCACTGTCAAACACTACAGCCACGCGTTTTTGCATGTAGGGTGCTTTGTACTGATGGGTGATTACCTTTACGCCGCAGGAAGGATGGATACTGCTGACAGAGAATGTCATCAGGTATATTATATAGGACCTTGATACTTTGTAGAGAGACAGATGCAAAACAACAGAAGAACAGCAATGATTGCGGTCCTGGCACTGCTTTTCCTTGCAGTACTCCTTTCCCCGTCAGAGAAGATATATCCTGCACTTAATCCCGATCCATGGGGTAACGAGACCATCACTGTTCACATAGATGACAGGAACGTACCGGCCCATTACAGCCCAAGCTACAGGGTGCAGGTGGAGAAGGCCCTTGACTACTGGAGCAAGGGAGGGAACGGCAAACTTGGATACACTCCTGAGTTCAGGATAGTGGACGGGAGTGATGCGGATATCCTTATCATGTGGGTGGAAAACCTCGAAGCGGATGCGGGAGTTGAGAACGGCGTCGCAGGCTTTGCCAGGCCCTATGAAGTGAATGGCAGGTACGAGCATGTGGACATCGTATTGGAGGTAGGTAACTACCAGGGATACTCATGGAGACAGTATGGGGATGCCAATATGCATGAGATAGCAAAGCATGAGATCGGACACGCACTGGGATTGGGGCACAGTAACGACAGGAAGGATATCATGTATCCGACCTACGACCAGAAGGATGACATCGATCCCCTGCTGGTCCAGAAGACACTGCCCCTGATAATCCTGGGAACCCTGCTTGGTGCCGGGATCGTGTTCTACCATGGAGGAGGATGGCTGCACTCCAGGAAGAAAAGGGAGAGACTTGAAAAAGAGATATTCGGCGAAAAGGAAAAATGAAACGGAACACAGTTTTCCAGGACATACTCCTATATTTCAGCGGAGAAGAGGTGGACTTCTCAGGCTACGAACCCGATCTGAGCGGCCTTACGGAGTTCCAGCAGGAAGTGCTCACCGAAGTAAGGAAGATTCCCTACGGGCAGACCGTAACCTACGCTGAGCTTGCCTGCCGCATAGGAAAGGATGGAGCAGCGCGGGCAGTGGGAAGTGCACTTGCAAAGAACCCGTACCCGATAATCATACCCTGTCACAGGGTTGTCTCATCATCGGGTATCGGCGGCTTTTGCGGTGAGACCTGCGGGGATAAGGTGGAACTTAAGAAGAGAATGCTTGAGATGGAATCAGGGATGTCTTCAGGCAGGGAATGAACATGTTCGGATGGACCGGAAGGACAATAACAGTGGACCTCGGGAGCAACTCGGTCATGGAGTCGAGGACAAAGAAAAAACATGCTGAACAGTTCATCGGCGGGCGCGGACTTGCCTGCAGGCTCGTGGCCGACCTCACCGGGCCTCATACAGAACCGCTGAGCCCGGAAAATCCGCTTATTCTTTGCACCGGGCCGCTTACAGGCACTGCGGCGCCGATGTCAGGACACTTCACGATAACTGCAAGATCACCCCTCACGGGGACCATATTTGACTCCAATGCCGGCGGCCTGTTCGGGGCCGAGATGAAATTTGCAGGAGTGGATTGCCTGATAGTGACAGGAAAGGCCGCTGAGCCGGTATATATCCGCGTAGAGGATGAGGAAGTGGAAATACTGCCTGCGGGCCACCTCTGGGGAAAGAACACAGGCGAAACAGCGTCAGTACTTGGCGCCAGGGGAAAGGTGGCATGTATCGGAAGAGCAGGAGAGATGCTGGTGCCCATGGCAGGTATGGTGAGTGATGGCTATGTTGCCGGGCGCGGAGGGCATGGGGCGGTGGCAGGCTCAAAGAATATCAAGGCAGTCGTGGTCAAAGGAAGCAATAAGCCGGAGATAGCTGAACCGGAGACTTTTGCAAAGGCTGTGGAGAGAGTGAACAGGCTCCTCATTGCAAATCCCCCTGTATCGAAGGGGCTTGCAAATTACGGAACACCTGTCTTTGCGGACATGTTAAGCTATATGGGAATTCTGCCTGCAGATAATTTCAGGAACAGGGAATTATCTGCAGGGCATAATATCTCCGGCGAGTTCATTAGAGATAACTACCGGACCGAAAAGACACCGTGCTTTGCCTGCCCTGTGGGTTGCAGGAGAGCATTTGACGACGGTTTCCCGGTACCGGATTATGATTCCCTCTGGGCGCTTGGCCCGAATATCGGCAGGCATGGTCCGGACACAATTACCAGGCTCAATAGCATGTGTACGGATTACGGGATGGACCCCCTATCCTGTGGGTCTGCCATTGCGGCATATATGGAGCTGCAGGGCGCCGGACTTGGTGACGAGGAGCTTATGGCGCTTGTCAGGGACATAGGAGAGGGTAAGAGCGAACTTTCTGCAGGCTCATACACATATCTGTGCTCCAGGGGAGCAAAGCAGGGCAGCATGAGCGTCAAGGGGCTTGACATCCCTGGATACGATCCACGAAGCATGGCAGGGATGGCTCTTTCCTATGCCACGTCTAACAGGGGAGGATGCCACCTGAGCGCTTTCATGGCAGCACCGGAAGTGATGGGAAAGCCCATGGCTCTCAACAGGCTTACTTTTGATGGCAAGGCCGCCCTTGTACAATACTTCCAGAACCTTGCGGCAGTGATTGATTCGCTTGTTGTTTGTCCTTTGGCTGTTCTTGCTATAGGGGAAGCAGAGCTTGCATCCCTTCTCAGCGCCGCAACAGGAAAGAACTACACTGCCGAAGAGCTGCTGCGTTGCGGGGAGCGCATCTACGATCTGGAGAGAATGCTCAATGTAAGGGAGGGATTCTCACGGGAGGGTGACACCCTACCTGAGAGATTTTTCGGGAAGGACGGCCTTGACAGGGAAGCATTCATGAACGCCCTTGATGACTATTATCATTTCAGGGGATGGGATGAAAAAGGAAGGCCAACAAGGGAAAAATTGCAGGAACTGGGTCTGGGCGAACAAATTGATTTATATAGTTGAATGCGTTAGTTATGCCTGCTATAAAGTATTTCCGGTTCTTGTGGGATATATAGGTTAAATTGATATATAGAACAGGGAATTATACCCCACGAATTACAATCATAGTTTAACTTTCCAATGGAGGATCATAAATGAAAGTACAAGTTGAAGTTAAGGAACTCAAAGAAGGTAAATACGTAATTGTCGATGACGAGCCATGTGTTATCAAGAGCATATCCAAGTCCAAGCCGGGGAAACACGGTTCTGCAAAAGCAAGGATAGATGTCATAGGACTCTTCGACAACCAGAAGAGGTCAATTGTAGGCCCTGTTTCTGACAAGGCATACGTCCCCATAGTCGAGAGGAAGACAGCACAGGTGCTCTCCTTTGGCGGGGATATCGTACAGCTCATGGACATGGGAGACTTCTCAACCTTCGAGCTGCCGGTTCCCGAGGAATACAAGGACAGGATAAAGGAAGGAGAAGAGATAACCTACATCACAGCCATGGGCAAGATGAGGATCGACCTTAGATAATCTCACTTAAACTAGTCACGTATGTTCCATAAACCTGAAATGATGGATGCCCTGTCGGATTATGCATCTGCCAGGTATGTAATATTCGGTGTGCCTTTTGACGGGACATCATCGTACAGGTCAGGAAGCCGGTGGGCGCCGGATGCCATGAGAAAGGCATCTGCGAATTTTGAAACATATAATGCCTATTTTGACGTGGACTACGAGGACCTGATGATACATGATGCAGGCAACCTCGAGCATTACTCCACAGTGGAGCAGACACTTGAGGAACTGACCCTTGCAGTGGAGCCTATTGTCGCAGACGGGAAGATCCCTATCATGCTGGGAGGAGAGCACTCGCTCACCCTGCCCTGCGTAAAGGCCTGTGCCAAATACTCGGATGAGAAGATCGGCTTTGTGGTACTGGATGCACACTTCGACCTGCGGGAGGAGTACGGCGGGGTCAAGTATAACCACGCATGCGTCTCAAGGCATGTCCTCAACGAGGTCACTGACAGGTATGTGACCATCGGGGTGCGCAGCGGGCCAAAGGAAGAATGGGTGTTCGCAAAGGAGAACGATATCAGGCACTATACTCCCGACGATGTCCGCGAGAAGGGCACCAGGAAGGTCCTTGAGGAGATCATTGATTATCTAGGCTGCTCGAAGATATACCTCTCCCTGGACATGGACGCCCTTGACCCTGCATATGCACCCGGCCTCGGTACACCTGAACCTTTCGGTCTCAGTGACATAGAGGTCCGTGAAGTGATCCACAGGCTCGCACCTATGTGCGTGGGTTTCGATATAGTGGAAATAGCCCCGGAGTATGACAACGGCCAGAGCGCACTGCTTGGCACGAAACTGCTGAGGGAATTCATCGCGGCCCATGCCGCAAGTGAGAGATAGTACAGGCAATCCATCTCGACACATGGACCTTTAGGGCACCGCACCACAAAAAAGAAAACGGGCCCTGACACAGCCTTTTTTGAGAGACTTGGATTAAAGACAGAGTTAATTATTTACACACTCCGGACAATGGATAATTGAGATCATGAGCGAAGAAGTTGAAGTAGAAGTCGTATGCCCTTCATGCTCACCCAGGGAAGAGGTGCCGCATGACGTACTGAAGACCGGGCAGAACATAATAGTGCGCTGCCAGGAGTGCGGCACAGTGCACCCCGCAACCATCGAGAGAGCGAAGGATGTAATCGTAAAGGTAATAATAAGCAAGGGCCAGGATTCCCTCAGTTGCACGAACAGAATGACAACAGAGGATACCGTGGCAGTGGACGATGAGATAATAGTCGATGACGAGCAGAACGATGAAGTCTACCCGATAATCGTAACAGCCATCGACGCGGTCCAGAAGAGAGTCGATTCCGCAAACGCCGCAGATATCACTACCATCTGGGGAAGGGCCATTGACGAGGTCATTGTTAAGATATCCGTGCATCAGGGCAGGCATACCGAAGCATTGCAGAAGAGGGTGCACGGAGGATATGAGTTTGTGATAGGTCACACCGACAGGGTTGGTAATATTGACTTTGAGATAACAAAGATCAAGAAACGAGATGGCACTTTTTTTTCAGGCAAGGGTGCAACCGTGGAAGCAAAACATGTTAAAAGGATATTTGCTGACGAGATTAAACGTAAAGGATGGTCTGACGGCAAAACCGCATGGAGCATGCGCGGAAAAGGCCGCAGCTGGTAAATTCCATCAAGAGGACAGGAATACGGGAAGAAGTATATGGAGCAATTCAAAAGGTTCCAGGACACCTTTTCATACTGGAAGTTCCTGTCACAGCCTCCTGCAAGATCTTACATTCAACTGAGTAAGGATCTTGTAAACACTTCCAAATAGGATGCTGCATCAAGCAGGAGTCACTGTAAGGCATACCTGAGGCACATTTATATTTATTTCTGTCACTTTATTCCGATGGATAATATGCCCTCAGAAAAATTGTCAAGGAGTGTCTTGGGAGATGCTGGCAAAAGAAGCTCCTGGGAATTCTGGATAGACCGTGGCGGAACTTTCACTGACATTGTCGCAAGGTCTCCTGACGGGAGACTGCTTACCGATAAACTGCTCTCAGAGAGCCCCGGGCATTACCAGGATGCAGCAGTGCAGGGGATCCGCAGGATACTCGGACTGGGGACCGAGGATGCCTTGGCAGGGGAAAATATCTCTTCCGTAAAAATGGGAACCACTGTGGGAACCAACGCCCTGCTGGAGCGTAAGGGTGAGCCCACAGCCCTGGTCATCACTGAGGGGTTCAGGGACGCCCTGCGTATAGCTTACCAGAACCGCCCCGATATCTTTGCACTCGAGATCAGGCGGCCTGAATTGCTTTACAGGAGCGTTACGGAAGTGAGGGAGCGCTACACCGCCGGAGGGGAAGAAATAGTACCTCTGGACACCAGGAAGGCACGGGAGGAACTTGAAAAGATATATGCAGAAGGTATCAGGTCCCTTGCCATAGTGCTGATGCACGCCTACCGTTATCCTGACCACGAACTGCAACTTAAGAGAATAGCGGAGGATATAGGGTTTACCCACATCTCACTATCCCATGAGGTAAGCCCCTTAATGAAATTCGTAAGCACCGGAGAGACCACCGTGGTGGATGCCTACCTGTCCCCGGTTTTGAAGAGGTACATTGACAGGATCGCTGCAACACTGGAGGAGGCAGGCGGGAGGACACGCCTGCTCTTCATGCAGTCAGGAGGCGGCCTTACCGATGCCCGCTATTTCAGGGGCAGGGACTGCATCCTTTCAGGTCCTGCAGGAGGCATCGTAGGAGCTGTGCGGACATCGGAAATGGCAGGATTCAGGGACATCATCACCTTCGACATGGGGGGTACATCCACGGATGTCGCGCACTACAGCGGTGAATATGAAAGAAGTTTTGAGACCGAAGTGGCAGGAGTGCACCTGCGGTCCCCCATGCTCCATATACATACAGTTGCAGCCGGGGGAGGTTCCATACTTCACTTTGATTCGGGCAGGTTCCGTGTGGGTCCTGACTCCGCGGGCTCGGACCCCGGGCCTGCCTGTTATCGCAAGGGAGGACCGCTTACTGTCACGGACTGCAACCTGATGCTCGCCAGGATACAGCCGGAACATTTTCCCTGCCTGTTCGGTCCGGATGCGGACCTGCCCCTTGACAGGGAGATCGTCATTCATAAATTCAGGGAACTCGCTGAAGAGATCGGCTCATTCACCGGCGAGAATTATTCGCCGGAAAGGGTTGCAGAAGGCTTCCTCAAGGTCGCTGTGGAGAATATGGCAAATGCCATCAAGAAGATATCCATCCAGCGGGGCTACGATATCAAGAATTACACACTCTGCTGTTTCGGGGGAGCCGGAGCACAGCATGCATGCCGGGTGGCAGATTCACTGGGACTGAGAACGATCTTCATCCATCCCCTTGCAGGCGTGCTTTCTGCATACGGCATGGGGCTTGCAGACAGGAGGATACTGAAAGAGCATGCAGTCGAGCGTGTACTGGATGAAGAACTTCTCATGCAGCTGAACATGGAATTTTCCAGGATGGAGACAGAGGGAAGGGAAGAGATGCTGGATCAGGGAGTAGCGGAGGAAAAGATCACTGCGCAGCATAAAGTGCATGCAAAATATATAGGAACTAACACTCCGCTGATAATGGATCCGGCCGACATGGACAGCATCAGGGCCGCCTTTGACCGCGAGCACAGGAAACGTTTCGGATTCATCATGCAGGACAGGGAGCTTGTTGTGGAAGCAATATCGGTGGAGATCATAGGTTCCGGGGAAGATATGCAGGAAAAGGATATTCTCCCATTGACAGGCGGTCAGGATGAAACTATTGGCCATACCCTGATGTATACCTCCGGCCAGTTCCACAAAACCCCTGTCATCAGGCGAAGCAGCCTGAGAACTGAAGACGGAATCTACGGGCCGGCCATCATAACCGAGGAGAACACAACAATTGTCATCGAACCCGGCTGGAAGGCAGAGCTTACCCGGAATAACTGCCTGATACTCACAAAAGTGCAGCATTCGCCGCAAAAGCAGGAGATAGGTACGCAAGCAGACCCGGTTATGCTGGAGATATTCAACAATCGTTTCATGTCCATTGCAGAGCAGATGGGATATACTCTCCAGAACACCGCCTATTCAGTGAATATAAAGGAAAGACTGGACTTCTCATGCGCGGTCTTTGACGGGAAGGGCAATCTTGTGGCCAATGCGCCTCACATCCCTGTCCATCTGGGCTCCATGGGCGAGAGCGTGCGGTCAATCATAAGGCGCTTTGAATATATGCGGCCAGGAGATGTGTTCATGGTCAATTCCCCTTACAGCGGAGGCACTCATCTTCCGGATATTACCGTGATAACACCCGTTTTTATCGAAGACAGGATAGCGTTCTATGTGGCCTCAAGAGGACATCATGCCGACATTGGAGGGATCAGCCCGGCTTCCATGCCACCTGAAAGCAGGCACATCGAAGAGGAAGGCGCCATCACAGAAGGAAGCCGGATAGTCGAGCAGGGATACTTCCTTGAGGAAGAGGTGAAACAATGGCTCCTCTGCGGACGATATTCCGCACGTAACCCTTCACAGAACATCGCCGACCTGCGGGCACAGGTAGCTGCCAATGAGAAGGGCGCTGCTGAACTGAAAAAGCTTGCAGAGCACTTTTCCCTTGAAACTGTGGAGGCTTATATGGGCCATGTACAGGATAATGCCGAGGAGGCTGTGAGGAGAGTTATCACACTGCTCAGGGATGGGGAAGCTGTGCAGGCCTTTGACGACAGCAGCGAGATAAGGGCGAAGGTGAGCATTGACCGGGAAAGAAGAGAGGCACACGTTGATTTTACAGGAAGCTCGCTGCAGCATCCGGGAAATCTCAACGCACCTGTGGCTGTGTGCAAGGCGGCTGTGCTCTATGTGTTCAGGACACTGGTACAGGAGGATATACCTCTTAACGAGGGCTGCCTCCGGCCGCTGGAGATCACCATACCTGAAGGATGCATGCTCAACCCCTCATATCCTGCGGCAGTGGTCGCTGGGAATGTGGAAACCTCCCAGGCCATAGTGGATGCGCTTCTCCTGGCGCTGGGTGTGATGGCAGGCTCCCAGGGCACCATGAACAATTTTACTTTCGGCAACTCGGAGTTCCAGTACTACGAGACCATCTGCGGCGGTTCGGGTGCAGGGGACGGTTTTAATGGAACGGATGCGGTGCACACCCACATGACAAACTCAAGGATCACCGACCCCGAAGTGTTGGAATGGCGCTTCCCGGTGCTCCTGGAGGGGTTCTCCATCAGGGAGGGAAGCGGCGGCAAAGGGAAATACACCGGCGGGTGTGGCGTCATCAGGAGAGTACGTTTCCTTGAGCCGATGAAGGCTGCCATCCTTTCAGGCCACAGAAGGATACCACCTTCAGGACTTCAGGGCGGACAGGATGGAAAAGCTGGACGTAACTATATCGTTAAAAAGGATGGAGTACTTCTTGAACTGGGGGGAAAGGCCGTATGTGAGGTAAACCCCGGAGATGTTTTTGTCATTGAGACCCCTGGAGGTGGGGGGTTCGGGGAGATAAAGATATCCGGGAAGAAACCTTAAAATAAACACTGGAACAAAATGCTAAGTATCACTGCTTATCAACCTGCTGTGTGAATAGTGAATAAAGCAAAATCACCCAATTATATGAAACCTGATACAAGCTTAAAGGAAGTCAGCATCAAGGGAGTCTTCATGATAAGTATTCTGGGTAGCTCCGTCCCTGCTGTTATGCTTGAGGATGACGAGGGTCACCTTATGCCGATACATGTAGGCAATTCCGAAGCAATTTCCATAAATTCGGTGCTGAGGAATGAGACGATGCCAAGGCCTATGACCCATGACCTGATGATAGCCATGCTGGAAAGGCTGGGCTCAAAGATCGAGAGCGTGCTCATTGACGAGAAGATAGACAATATCTACTATGCCAGGCTCAGGCTGAGCAGGGACGGTGCAGACATGGAGTTCGATGCCAGGCCGAGCGATTGTATTGCAATGGCCCTCAGGCAGAATGCACCTATATACATAAACAAGGAGCTGTTCATGAGCGATTCGATCAACAAGGACAACTTCCTGGGCTCCGGGGCCGGTAACGGCAACAGTATAGGCTGAGTCCTGCTCACGACATATTCCTGGGAGAGGTGGGTATTTGTGATAGACATAAATACCACCAGACTATAGAAATATTAATACCATGCAACCACTTTTTTACAGCCCGTTCAAAATCGCTTTTACCATAGTCCTGACCCTGTTCGTTGCTGTTGTCGTCTCCGTGCTGTTCTTTGGGCTTGCAAGCACTGCCTTTGCCAGGATAGGCTTCTCGTGGGGGGATGCTTTCATCCTGCTCTTCTTTTCCCTTATCGGAAGCAACATCAATATTCCTCTTCGGACTCTCGAGGCGGAGATACCCATTGAGGAGCAGCGCCATGCAAGGATGTTCGGCATCAACTACAGGATGCCCTTCAGGGAGACTTTCATGAGGAAGACCACGCTTGCCATCAATGTGGGAGGTGCCATCATACCCACCCTTGTATCGTTATACCTGCTGAGCCTTTTCCCCGAAGCCTTCCCATATGTCCTTTATGCAACCACCATCGTCGCCCTTGTCACTAAAATAGTCGCGCGCCCGGTCCGGGGAGTCGGCATAGTCTCCCCCGCATTGATACCTCCCCTTACGGCGGCGCTTGGCTCCACCCTTGTCATCTCCATGACGCAAGCCACCCACGACCTAATTTTCATCACCGCCTATGTCAGCGGCACCATGGGCACCCTTATCGGCGCCGACCTGCTGAACCTGGGAGCAATAAGCAAGATCGGAGCTCCTGTGGCAAGTATTGGCGGTGCGGGGACTTTCGACGGGGTTTTCCTGGCGGGGGTCATTGCAGTGCTGCTGGTGTGAAGCGGAATATCGGACCAATGGGCAGTGATGAGATGTCTACGCATTTATGAAGAACAGGCCTTCTTCCATTCCCTGACCTTATCTTCAAATTTCATGGCTCTCGCCGGACTTGAAGAAGGAACTCTCACAAGCTCAATGTTGGCCGGCACATTGCATCTCTCAATGCATTCATATGCCTTCTTTCCATTACATATGATCTTGCTGACATGGCCCAGCTGAGAAAAGTCATTACACGCTTCATTACGGATACTGCTGTCCGAGCTTCCGGTGATATCGCAGGATTCTATAACATCCCATAGTCCGATCTTATGCTGCAGTAAAGTCTCTTTTCTTGCTTCATAGCCTAGTGCTTGCAAATTAGTACCAAGCACACAATCCATCAGTTTCCAGAAGTGATTTCGGGGATTACCATAGTATTGATTCAGTTCCCGTGATTTTCGGCCGGGGTAAGTTCCGACTACCAGTATTTCAGTTCTGCTGTCCAGTACCGGGTCCATAAGAATTCTCCCTCTATTTAGATAAGAATATTACAGTAATCTCAGTCTACGACATCTCTGTTCTTATGCCATATCAAAAAGACAGCTGTCAGTCCTGATACCAGTAACAGTATATCCTCCAGGATACCAAAGGCAAACGCAGCCGTGAACCCCACAAAAGACCACAGCAGGGGAACTGCGAGAAGCTGTTTTGGCACCTTCTCAGGAATCCATAGCAGGAGTCCGAAAGTGAATATGGTTGTGGGGCACGGGAGACCGAATGTTGGCTGATATGGGTAGACGTGGCCTATGGAATATCCAAACACTGGATAAATGATAAGGCCGTACAGGATCATTGCCAAGCCGGCTAATCCGAATATATCCTTGCTGAACCTGAAGGAAAGCTTTCTTTCAAGCACTCCGTATTTAAAGAACAATGAAGCCTGAAAGATAAATAAAAAGCCGAACAGGTAGGCCGGTTTATTAATAGAGGAGAAATAGAGGATATAATAAATAATACCCATCCATAACCAGAAAAAACCCAGTATACCGGAAATAAGCCGGCCTGAATATGTCCTTTTACTGGAAACAAGATATAGCGCTATTCCCGCGAGCAGGTAAAGGAAAATTTGTGCAGGAAATACATCAGAATTGTAGTTTGCAAAGTTGTTCAGGAATTGCTCTTCAGTGAAGGGAAAGTTCATGCAATCACCCGGTTTGTTGACATTTGATTATGAATCCCGGTTATTTTCTGTAGTGTTCTTACGGGAGACTTGGGAAATCAGCTAGTTAACATGTAAGATACTCCTATATATATTCATGACTGTCTGTTTCTAGGAGAACATTGCATTCATATAACAAGCATTAAATAAAAAATCAATGTCTTCCTATCTAGATATGCAGCCTGCCAGTAAGCAAGGCAGGTGAAGTTACCATAAGCGGTGAAAAGGAACGATCATTATGCTCACTAAAAGGATAATACCATGTCTTGACGTAACGCTTGACGAGGCCGGGGGGACTGTTGTTAAGGGTATCGAGTTCGTAGGACTCAGAAAAGCAGGCGACCCCGTGGAGCTTGCAAAGAGATACAATGAACAGGGCGCTGACGAACTTGTCTTCCTGGACATCACGGCCTCCCATGAAGGGCGCTCCACCATGATAGACGTCATCGAGAGGACAGCTAACGAGGTTTTCATTCCCCTGACCGTAGGTGGCGGGATAAACTCCATCGAGGACATCAGGCAGATACTCCGTGCGGGTGCCGACAAAGTATCCATCAACACGGCTGCGGTCAAGAACCCACAGCTCATAAAGGAAGCCTCTGAGATCTTCGGAGCGCAGTGCATAGTCACAGCCATCGACTGCAAGAGAAACACCAACATAGAGGACAATCCCGACAAGACCATACTGGAGCTGGAGGACGGCACCAAAGCCTGGTACGAGGTTGTCATCTACGGCGGACGCAAGCCAACAGGTCTTGATGCCGTGCAGTGGGCAAAGAAGGTGGAGGAACTGGGTTCCGGGGAGATACTTCTCACCAGCATGGACAGGGACGGTACCTATGACGGCTTTGACATACCCATCACCAGAAAGCTCTCGGAAGAACTGGAGATACCCATCATCGCATCCGGCGGCGTGGGTAATCCCGAGCACATGTACAGGGGCTTCGTTGATGGAAAAGCGGATGCTGCACTGGCAGCGAGCATATTCCACTTCGGGGAGTATACAGTGAACGATGTCAAGGAATACCTCAGGAAGAAGAACATCCCCGTAAGGCTCTGATGCGGTGATCCTGTGGAAATAAAAGATTTCCAGCAACTGATGTCTGACCTCTACGCACACAACGACAGGAAGCGCGGTCCCACGGCAACCATGCTCTGGCTGGTAGAGGAGGTCGGCGAACTTGCAGAGGCCGTGCGCAGGGATGACAGGGAGAATCTGCGGGAGGAGCTTGCGGACTGTTTTGCCTGGGTGGGCGCACTGGCGAATCTCTATGGTATCGACCTTGAGGAAGTATTCCTTGAGAAGTACCCGGGCAAGTGCCCAACCTGCCGGCAAAGACCCTGCATCTGCACGGACTGATCCGGTTCTGATATTTGGGAGCTGAGGTGGAAGCATGATGAGAGAACTGCCTGAATGGTATTATGACGAATTCATCCAGGTTGGTACTGATTACACGGATAAGGAGGAGATCCTGCACTACGACCGGAAGATGCAGAAGATCCGGGACATTGGCAGTGAAGCCGAAACAATGCTCCAGCTCATCGGTCTCCAGCAGGAGGAAAGGGTACTGGAGATAGGATGCGGGACCGGGGAGTTCTCCATTGAGCTCTCAAGGCATTGCAAACAGGTTGTTGCTTTGGATGTCTCCGGGGGGATGCTTGAATTCGCCAGGGAAAAGGCAAAGTCAAGAAACAGGGACAATATCCAGTTCACCAAAGGAAGTTTTCTCACATTCGAACCCGATGACGGGCCGTTCGATGCGGTGGTAACCCAGCTGGCACTGCACCACCTGCCGGACTTCTGGAAGCTCATTGCGCTGCAGCATGTCGGTTCAATGCTAAGGACAGGTGGCAGGTTCTTCCTGAAGGATGTAGTTTTTTCGTCGGAGATCAGTGATTTTGACTCCTTTATCCCAAAATTGCTGCAGAGCATCCCGGAAGAAGTAAAGGATGAAATGACCAGAGAATATATGCTGCACATCAAGGAGGAGTTCTCAACCTTTGACTGGGTGATCGAAGGGCTCATAAAAAAGGCCGGTTTCAGGATAGAAGAGTCATTTTATGAGAACGGGTTCCTTGCAACCTACCTGTGCATAAAAGAAAGATAAGGTCACTGTATGTGATTGAAGTCATTCTTACATTTTCAGGGGACGTTTTTCATACTGAGATTACATATAAGGCTCACAGTGAATATACAGAATACTCTCCTTTCCGTACTTTGACCGTAAGCGGTTCTCCACTTCGCTGCATATGTTGTGGGCTTCAATAAGACTGAGGTTCTTATCTACCTGTATATGTACATCGGTAGCAATGTTGCTGCCTATCTTTCTTGTCTTGAGCTTGTGGAAGTCCCTGACACCTTCCGTTGAGATAATAGTGTTCACTATGTCTTCAACAACCTCTGCATCAAGAGCAGCTTCCGCAAGTTCATTAATGTTCTTATAAGAGATATTAAATGCCACCTTGAAGATGACAAAACTCAGTACGACCGCTGCAAGAGGATCGAGTATAACCCATCTACCCCCCAGGATTATCGCACCTCCAATGCCTATCATTGTTCCCACTGATGATAATGCATCTGATCGGTGGTGCCACGCATTTGCGATCATAGCGTCGCTTTTAATCGCATTGGCTGCCTTCAAAGTATATCTGTATAGTCCTTCCTTTGCTAAGATCGAAGCAACTGCTGCAGCCAAAGCTATCATTCCAGGCTGCTCCAGGTTTTCGCCATGTAACACAAGAAGAATCTTGGAAAGGCCGTTGACAAGGATCTCCAGTCCTATGAAAACAAGAGCAATGCCAACAAAAGCCGCACATAGGGTTTCTATTTTGCCGTGGCCATACTGGTGGTTGTCGTCTGCAGGCTTCCCTGCAGCCCTGAGTCCCACGATTACCACTATATCGGTAACAAAATCAGAGAGGGAATGGACAGCATCTGCGATCATCGCCGAACTGTTACCAAAGATACCGGCGATAAATTTGAATATGGTCAGGACAACGTCCAATATCAGCCCGTTAAAGGTCACCTTTACTGCAGTATCGCTTCTGTCAGTTTCATGGGTCATATTGAACGCTCCGTCTAGTAAATAGTAGGCGATAAGACCATATTTAAGCTTTTCTACGTATTATAGACCCCATAATGTCTTAAAAGTGCCTTAAATAATTCCTTTTACCTTTAATTGATATATGTTCAAACATATTTTTTGTTATCCTAACATGTGACTGTCATATATTATAAAAGGAAAAAACAAACTGTTGACATAGTGGCCTTATACAGTCTGCAAATGTAAGTTTACTTAATGCGTTCCAACGGAAATGGCGGCAAAGCAGTTTCGGGTCGAGCATGCGAAGTAGCGGCGTAGACCTTTATTATTTTACATCTTTTTCCCAATGTAAAATACATATCCATAATACTGTTTGTATTTTGAATACAATTCTGCCTCACGCCTCATAAATGCAATCATATCTTCAACGGTTTTATTTCCCGCATGTTTTTTCAAGAATTCCTCTTGCCTTGCTTTTTGCGGAATAAAATAATTGTCGATCCAACAATTTTCAGGCAATATAAATGTGGCAACAGGAATGTAACCTGCTTTTTGCATGATGGAAATATTATACCCTATTGTGCCAATTTCGGGAACTGCGTCCAACCACCACTTCTCAATTTCAGCGGGGCGTTCATCGGTAAACCATGACTCATATGTTACGGCGATATAACCATCTTTTTTGAGGAAGCCTTTCCAGTAATTCAAGCCTTTTTCAAAACCTATATTGGCAATAGCCCCCTCAGACCATATAAGATCAAATTCTTCATTCTGAAACGGCAAATTATCCATTGAACCGACAATACCTTTTACCCTGTTCTGCAAACCAAGTTTTCCGACTGTTGCGTTAAGTTTATCGATCGAACCCTCGTAAAGGTCGAGGGCGGTAATGGTTGCTTCTGTGTTTTGTGCCAGGACCATTGTTTGAAAACCTGTGCCGCAGCCTAAATCGGCAATTTTTGTTTTGTTTGAAAGATTTCCGATAAAACCTAATGCCCTGATGGTTTCTTCTGGACTGCCGGGTCCCTGCCGTTCAAGATCTGTGAAAAATTCATTGATAAGGGCAAAATCGAATTCGCTGATTGTTATTTCTTCCATTGTCACACACCTTATCTTCTAATTATACCTTTGGCATTTTCTTCCTTAACGATTTTTGTTATGTTTTTACATCTCTTTATTTTTTTGCCCATATTCTGGGCTATTTTGCAGTTTTCCTAATACACTTGGCTCACATGAAAAACGTCTCAAACTGGTTACCGGTTTATCTTTTATAGGACCGCCTTACATATTCGTAATCATATCTCATGGGGGTTATTTATGAACGAGTTGAAACCGGGAGAAGTGATCAATGATTTTACACTGTATGACCAGAACCTAAACGAAGTGCATCTGCACAACCTTAAGGGTAAGAAGATACTGCTCGCCTTTCATCCACTGGCCTGGACCAGGGGATGCGCAAAGCACATGCAGTTGCTGGAGGATAATTTCGAAAGATTCCAGGCCACAAACGCAGTGGCCCTTGGCATCAGTATTGATTCGGTACACTCGAAGAAGGCCTGGGCCAGGGACCTGGGGGTAGAGAACACACTTTTCCTTGCGGATTTCTGGCCTCACGGGCAGGTGGCCAGGATGTACGGCATGTTCGATGAGGACATGGGAGTGTCCGAGCGGGCCAGCATTGTGGTTGATGAGAACATGAAGATAAGGTTCGTGAAGGTCTATGAGACCCGCTCACTGCCGGATATTGAAGAGATATTTGATGCCTTTAAGGACTGAGGTAAATTTATCACATATACATTAACTTAATTAGATACGCTACATAAATAATTAATAATGTTTAAATAGTATCCCTTCTTCTGTAAAGTGGAGGAACATCCATGAAAAAAAGGGATAGAGAAATACGTCTTATTCTTATTTTACTTATCACTGCATCCGTTGCTTCTTCCAGCGGATGCCTCAAGGACTTTGAAGAGAGCAGCAATTACGGGATAACGGATATAGAGATATCTGCCGACAGTATCAAAAGCTCCTATGCCGAACTGAACGTAACGGCTTACATCGAGAACAGGGGAGGGGACAGCAAAGAGAACACCACCCTGCTCCTTAAAGCGTTCAGCGAGCAGACAGGATTGCTTGAACTGAACCAGGAAACACAGGTCGGCATTATCGAAAAAGGCAGCACAAAAGCTGTGGGCCAGTCCCTTGTGCTCCCGAAGGATGGAAGTTACAGGCTGGTGCTGATCCTGTATGAGGGCGAACAGAAGAAAGCTGACTCAAGGATTACCATCCGTAATCTCTCCGGCATGCCCACCGACCTCCAGGATGTAGGTATCCAGATCAGCGGCATGGACTTCATGGTTAAGAACGTCACAGCCGGGAAGGTCATCATAGAGAATGATATCTACCTCAAAAATGAGGGAACAAGGACCACCAGCGATTACAGGGTACTTGTCAAGGCAAGGGAGATCGATGCCCGGCTCATTGCAGATAAGGAGTGGACCTCCACGGGCATTATAGAGCCTGAAGCGACGGCCATCAGGGCAGTCAGCCTTACAGTTCCTGACGGTTACAACTACGTGGTGGAGGTCAGCGTCTGGAACGGGGACACCCTGGTCAAAACAGGAGAGGACTATGTGCAGCTGAACCCCCAGAAAGTGATCAGCAAGCAGCAGACGGTTCAGACGAAAAACATCCAGACAAGCGATTTTATCATTGAGGAAAGCTTCGGTGAGGAGCCCCTGGAGTATGGCACAATGGAAGAAGAGAGCCCCGGTTTCGGGTCAGTGCTGGCAGTTATTTCCATATTAACTGCGTTATTAGTTACAAGGAGAGGAAAACATGAATGAAGAGAACAAAACAATTGTAGAGGAAAGCGAGGCCTCCGACACGCCTGCAGTCCGGGGGAAGAACACGAATAGCGGATATACTGCAAGAACCCAGAACGAAGAGAAGAAGAAAACCACACCTGAGGAATACTTCAGGTGGGGAGTGTTTGGCACAACAATGCTGCTCCTGATAATAGCAGCTTTCCAGTTGTACTTCTCCATGCAGGAAGTTATACGTACCTGGTTCGAATGGCAATACGTCTCCCTGTTCAAATCGGCGTACAATCTTGTGATAATAGCCCTCTGCATCTACATCATAAGGCTCTATATTTTCAGGAAACAGGCTTAAGGCCTGTTATCTTTTTCCTGTTCTTCTCCATCTTCATTTTTATATAGCTTTCATGAGTATACTGCAAAGTTCACGATGATACACAAGCCCGAACTTCTTGCCCCTGCCGGGAATATGGCATCCCTCATTGCAGCAGTTGAGAATGGTGCCGATGCTGTTTACCTGGGAGTAAGGGACTTCAGCGCAAGGGCATATGCAGGCAATTTCACTATGGAGGACTTCAGAGAGGCTCTCGACTATGCCCACCTGCGGGGCGTTAAGGTCTATGTTACCCTGAATACACTAATAAAGGACACAGAATTCGAAAAAGCAGTAAACCTGATGCAGCTGCTGGATGAGCTTGGCACGGATGCCATCATCGTCCAGGACATCGGGCTCCTGTCACTTGCAAGAAGGTTCGTTCCCGAACTGCCGGTACATGCCAGCACCCAGATGACCATCCATAATACTGAAGGGGTGCGCTTCCTGCAGGATATGGGAATGAGCCGGGTGGTGCTCGCAAGGGAGATGTCACTGGATGAAATCAGGACCCTAAGGCAGGATACAGGCATGGAGATAGAGGTTTTCATCCACGGTGCCCTGTGCATCTGTTATTCCGGCCAGTGCCTGATGAGCAGCATGATCGGAGGCAGGAGCGGTAACCGGGGGCACTGTGCCCAGCCCTGCAGGAAAAGGTACAGTCTCATGAAAGGTAGCATGGGACTGAGTACCAGGGGATGCTTCCTCCTGAGCCCAAAAGACCTCAACACATCCGCGATACTCCCTGAACTCATGAAGGCAGGTATCGCTTCCTTCAAAATAGAGGGCCGCATGAAGCGCCCGGAGTATGTTGCAGGCGTAGTAAGAATATACCGCCACCTGATAGACAGGTATTCAGAGGATCCGGAGGGATACTTCGTATCCGATGAGGAGAACGCACAGCTTGCCCAGCTCTTCAACAGGGAGTTCACCACAGGATATTTCAAAGGCAACCCTGCAGGCAGCCTGATGAGCAGGGAAAGACCGTATAACAGGGGGGTGCCGGCAGGCAGGGTCATGGGATACGACCGGAAAGGAAGAAACCTTACCCTTGAACTTACAGAGATCCTGCGAACCGGCGATGGCATCGGTTTTGAAGGAGAGGAGGATTCCGGTACTGTCGTACAGGCCATGTACAGCGGAGGAAAGCCTGTGAGGGAAGCAGCTAAAGGTGCTGTCGTCTCCATGCCCTTTGACATTCCTCTCAGGGCAGGTACGAGAATATACAGGACACTTGACAGTTCGCTTATGAAAGAACTGCAGGGTTCCTTTGAGACTTCCGGCACATACAGGAAAGTATCTGTGCGCCTGAAAGCGGAGGCATTCGTTGGGAAGCCTTTCAGTGTGACACTCCAGGACGAGGATGGCAACACTGCCAGTGCCGTATCCGATTATATCATTGAGGCCGCCCTGAAGAAGGCAACCGAGAGGGAAAATATACAAAGACAAATGGAGAAGCTTGGTAACACTGTGTTTGAGGCAAGGCTCATTGATATAGATATGGGAGACGATGGTCTTTTCATACCTATCAGGGAGATGAACGAAGCCAGGAACAAAGCCGCTGCCGGGCTGGAAAGACTCAGGACGGAAGGCCGCAGAAGAAAAAGCCATCCGGCATACACCCCATTAATAGAAGCATCAGCTCCGCCAGCCACAGGAAAACCACTCCTTGCGGTCAGCTTCGGCACCAAGGAAAAGCTTCAGCAGGCGATATCAGGGGGAGCAGACATTCTCTATTATGACCCAGAGCTATCTGTCACTAACATAGAAACAGGCCTCGAGGACATTGTTGCGCACGCGAGAGAAGCGGAGGTGCCAGTTTATCTCCACACGCCACTAATTGTAAAGGACCAGGGGATTCGCGATCTTGAGCATACTATGGTCGCTGCCAATGAAGCAGGATTTGAAGGGGTCATCGCTGCAAACATGGGTGTCCTGAGGATGGCGTTAGCGCGGGGGATCAGTACCATTGCGGACAGCTCCCTCAACATATTCAACAGGCAGGCTGCCTCATTTCTCAGTGAGAGGGGAGCTGAAATGCTTGTACTTTCCCCGGAGATGAACTTCGAGCAGATAAAGGAGGTGAGTAGCGGCATAGCAACTGAGTGTATAGTTCATGGCAGGCTGAAAGTCATGGAATCCGAGCACTGCCTGGTTGCCGCCCTGACAGGACCAGGCGCGCTGCCTGCTGCAGATACCCGGGGGGACGTGTTCTCACTCAGGGACGAGAGGGGATTTTCTTTCCCTGTCACCACCAACATTAAAGGAAGAACAAGTGTCTTCAACTCAAAGGAGCTATGCCTGCTGGAAGATATACCCAAGCTTATTGATGCAGGTGTTTCCAGATTGAGGGTTGACGTAAGAATGACAGGGGTTGAGGCCACAGGGCAGCTTGTGAAAGCATACAGGGATGCCATTGATTCATATTACTATAAACGCCAGGCGGGCTCCCGGAAATGCCGGGACTTCGGGGCGGATTTCACCAGAGGACATTACCACAGGGGAGTATTATGAGGATATTCCTTTCAGCCTCGATACGCGGCGGCAGAGGCCTGCTGGAAACATATATGCACATGCTGGAACTGTTGCAGCGCCACGGACACGAGGTACTGAGTTTCCATGTTGCTGACCCCAGGCTCGATGAAAAGGAATCACTGATGAGCGAGCGGGAGATATACGAGCGTGACATGGGCTTTCTCACCATGAGCGAATGCGTCATAGCAGAGGTCAGCACACCTTCGATCGGTGTGGGCTATGAGATATGCCGGGCCCTGCAGCTTGGCCTTCCTGTGCTCTGTCTCCATCCCCCTTATTCCAGGGTTTCTGCAATGATACTGGGTAACAGGGATGAAAGGCTCTCAGTGAGGCAATACTCTTCCTCCGGAGAGCTTGAGGACAGCATCCTGGACTTCCTGGCTCACCTTTGTACCTGATTGCTGGTGCAGAGAAACGCGAAAAGAGCTATTTTATCCTCCTGCAATAATACTTCATGTAGTACCTTTAAACTGGTTTTAAGCAATAATCATAAGCTGAATCCACGAAAAAGACTTAAAAAGGTAGTTTTATATAGATAATGTGAGTATTACACTCTAGATTGGTTAACTGGCCCCAATTAGCCACTGAATCAATCCTTGAAGTCTGATAACAGCTCTATATGGTTAGCGCAGTATTGATTGCTACGAAAAACCGGTATGGCTTGTTTGAATTCTTTAAAACAAACGAGGGTATCTCTCCATGGGAGGTGAGATATAATGGCACCAAAGGATCAGAAGAAGGATGACAAGAAGGGAGCAGTAAAGGCCCCTGCAAAGGATCAGAAGAAGAAATAATCTTACATTTCTTAACTTTCGTTCTTTTGAGGAGGTAAAACTCCTCTTTTTTTCGCAGCATAGTTTTTTAGCAATGATTAAATACTAATCAAGACCATTTAATAGTGGTAACCATGATGAGTGAGATATTCATATTATTAATAGCGATTATAGCTGCAGTTATCCTGTACAAGGTACTGAAAACTGCTACAAAGATGGCAATAAATGCGGTTCTGGGGCTCCTCGTGCTCTTTATCGCAAACGTTGTATTGGGGCTTGGTATAGCCTATACCTGGATAGTCATCCTTGTATGCGCCATAGCCGGGATCTTCGGCGCCCTGCTGATAATAGTATTGAGTTACCTTGGCATTGCCTTCTGAAGGCTGGCCCTTCCTTTTATCAGGTGGCGGATGTGAAGCTCGCCATTGAACGTTTTTTCCGTCTTTATGCTTTGAAGGTCCACCTGTACAAATCCACCGAGCAATGAGGCCAATTCCTGTTCCGTAAAATAATGATAGATTATGCCTCCTTTCCTTACGAAGGTGTTGTGCTCTGCCTCACGTCCCCCAAACCTCATATCATCGGTGCCGAACACCTCTATGAACAGGATTCCAGAGGGCTTGAGCACTCTTTTGATCTCCTCAACGGCAAGCCTCCTTTCACTTTCAAAAAGGTGCTGCATGACCCCATAACACACCACCGCTTCAAAGGAGTTGTCAGAAAAAGGGAGAGCAGTGAGTGTAGAAGCAATGCACTCGGCATGTCTGTCACTCCTGGCAAGGTAGGACCGTGCCTCCGATAATGCATTCCTCGCAACATCAACGCCCACGACATTATATATTCTGGAAAGGGGGAGCATATATCTCCCGTTACCGCATCCGGCATCCAGCACGAGGGAGCCGGGGAGGACTTCCTTCTCCACATCAGAGACAGGCCTTGGGCCTCCCCATCTCACATGCCTGTATTCCTCATCCCAGACAAGGATGTGCGATCTCGTATCCATATCAGGGCTTATAGTTTGCGGCCTCGCTGAAGCGCTCCACCAGGAAGTCCTTTTCCAGGGAGGAGAGGAACCATCCTGCCTTGGGGCCTGACTGCTGACCGAGCACGGCGGTATAGACTGCCTTGAAAAGATCCTTCGGATCAGCCTGCACCTGGTCAGGACTGACATCCAGTAACTTTGCCATCTCCTGTGTCAGTTCTGAATCCTGGTCCTTTGCGGAATAGACGAGATTATGGTAGTCCTCTCCGCTCATTTCAGCCTGTCGGGAGATTATTTTTGAGAAGGATGCCAGGAAAGCCCTCTGGAGCTCGGAAAGGCTGGCTGCCTGTACAGGGAGCTCATCTTTCACGCTGAACTTTGCAAATGCAGGCGCATACATCTCAAGCCAGTTGCCTACATTGTCAGCCAGCTCCTTTATGCACTTCTCGTTCTTAGTGTCATATCCTGCCCTCTTGACGATGTGCATGATCTTATCGAAATCCCCGCCTGCAGCCTGGTAGATCGTGATCATGTGCTTGAAGGGGATATCCGTGTGGCATATGCCCACTGCATGGGACAGTTCCAGTATCCTCTTCTCATAAGAGCCGGGATTGTCAACTGAGTGCAGTCGCTCGAATTCGTCCACCAGGGTCAGCAGAGGCTGTCCCGGATCGAACTTGATATGCTTCTCTGGCTTGGTACGGATGATCAGGTACCTGAGCACTTCGGGAGGCACGACCTTTAACATATCGGCTATGGAAACAACGACACCTGATGAGGAGGACATGGCACCCTCGTTACCCAGCATGATCCACTCATAGACTATGGGGAACGGCGCATCGTATCCGAACACTTCCTTTGCTATCAGCACTCCGGTATCGTAGGAGCCGCCCTTTGAGGCATGGTCCTTGCCGTAGGGTTCCACAGTGACCCCGAGAGCCTTCCATCTTGCAGGCCAGTCCACACGCCATGTGAGCTTGCCTCCGCCCTTCATGGGAACAGTGCCTGAGTGGCCGCAGGAGCAGTTGTAATCCACGGTCTCTGCATCCAGGTCAAAGCCTGTGACATTGGTCGTGTTGATCTTACCGCAGGTGCCGCATATGGGATTGAAAGGATTCCATGTTTCTGCAGGGGTTTTGCCTGAGACGTTCTTGAGGATGGCTGCGATCTCATCCCTTCTCACGAGAGCCTTCTTGATGGCATCCGTGTAGACCCCCTGCTTATAGAGTTCATCCGCCCTGTAGACAGTGGGGCGTATCCCCAGCCTTTTAAGGGCAGCAAGGAAAGGCTCAAGGTAGTGCTCGGAGTAGCTCGCATGCTTTCCACAGGGGCATGGCACGTTGGACAGGGGTTTGCCCACATGCTCTGCATAGCTTTCGTCAAGGAAAGGATAGACCTTCCTGAGGGGATCGTAAGTATCAGCGATGTAGACGAATTCGGCCTGTGCACCTTTGTCGAGAAGAGCCCTGTATGCTGCATCCGCTGTTACGACCTCGCGCATATTGCCTATATGAATATGACCTGATGGCGTTATTCCTGTCGCAACAAGGTGCTTCTTGCCCCTGGCAAGGACCTCTTCTGCAACTACATCCGCCCAGTGTGTAATATCTGCCATTCTTTTCACCAGTACCAGAGAGTGGATAATTTTTAATTATCAATGATCTTTCTTCATGATCGGTCTCAGAGAGATTAAGAGACTGTAACCTTAAATTATTGCTACTATTATAAGCTTTGCTTAAGAGGGACAGAGAGATTTTATCGACGATGTACACCCTACACCTGCATTTTTATCCCACAGTGGGGGATAATTTCCAAAATCATATATATCTTAACTACTTACGCCTATAGGATAGGCGGTGGGTAAGCTCATGCATCCTGAACGCACAGATCAATACCTTGAAACGATCTTTCTCCTGACAAGAAGGAATAATACTCCTGCAAGAACCACTCAGATCGCTGCTGAGATGAGAGTGTCACCCCCGAGTGTCACAGAGATGATACAGCGGCTCTCTGAAGCAGGACTTGTGGACTACAGACCATATTATGGAGTGGAACTGACAGAGCCAGGGGAGGCACAGGCAAAGAGAATAAGACACATCAACCGCGTGCTTAGGCGCTTTCTGACAACAGTGCTCGGGATAGAACCAGAGACTGCAAGAAAGGAAGCGGACATACTTCAGCATAACACTTCTGAGACAGTGCTTGAACATATATGCCAGTACATGCAACATAGAGAATTCTGCCCTAAATGTGAACATTCCACAGGATCAAGATGTTGTAAATTCTCCCAGTAAGGCAGTATCCATCCAGGCAGTTGAAAACTAATCCCCCAACTTTTAAAAAATGATAGCAGGAGTCCCTTCTCTCTTAAATAATAGAGATTGTTCGTAACTTGACGAACCGGAAGGTTTTAATAAGTACTCAATATAGTACCCTATGATGACCCGCATAACCACCACCAAAGTAGACATGCCTATGTGCACGTCTATGGACATACTCTATATGAGGAACAAGCGTGAACCCGCAGAGCAGGAAGCCCTTCCTTTCATTGCAGTTCACGGCAACCACGCGACCATCAACAACGAAGCAGTACTCTACGAAGAGGAAGAAGTATACCAGGTATACACCAAGAATGTCTTTATACACATTGAAAAGCCAACTCCTGAAAAAACCATCGAGCAGAAGAACGAAGTAGAACCCGATCTGGGCATCTACCACTGAAGGCCGTGGTTTAGCAATTCATCGATCGTGACGGACTCCCCCACAAAGAAAGTGTAGTCTTTGACCAGGTGTCCGTCCATCTTAATGTCATCAAGGAAACCGTACCAGTAAACCACCATGCCGGCACCAAAATTCCCTTCGTAATCGGTGAATTGTTTTTTCATATAATAATGGTGTTCCTTTTCATCACCAAAAAGAGCCTTGCTCTCTATCCAGTTTATTTTTTTACCATTTATCTCCAGGGGCTCTTCCAGCAGGAAGTCCGGTGTTTTTGCAACTCCCATTTCCCGGAGGTCATTCTCTGTCCTGAAAGATATCCCCTTACTCTGAAGCCACTGCTCCAGTATGGACTCACCCATTTTACCTTTGACCATATGGACTTCATGGGCTTGCGGGGAGAAGAAATGGTCCGAAAGCATGGCCTCCTTAACTTCTTTCTTAAGCCGCATGTCAGGGAGCTCGTCAATGTTCTTCATGAAGGATTTCTTTGGAATGCCCAGCTCGGCCAGGATCATGGTGGCCATGAGGGTTGCAGGGATCTTGTTCTTCCGGGCGATCTGGACAATGGTGGTGCCCTTCTGCCACATGTTAATGTGCCTGCTGCTTCTTTCCTGCACGCGGGAAAAGTTCTTCTTTACATTCGTGACCGTCTTCTGGTTCAATATGGAGTATATGACACCCACTGGCTGTGAGAACTTCTCTGACACCCTGTCAATATCATCAACCCCCTGCAGGGAACTGTAAATCTCTTCGTAGGTATTGATGTCCATCCGAATATCTCCTTACTCATCGAGGTCTTGCCGCAGCAGACACTCATCACATCTTTTCTTTCCGCAGAATCTCTTCGAATACTCCACAATCAATGCATGATACTCCTGGTATATACCAACATCCACTGGCAGGCTGCTCTCAAAAAGGCTCTTAAGCCGCATGTAATCGCCTTCCACCCCCATGCATTTCATCATACGGGTCGTGTACGCATCTATTACAAAACTTGGCTTGTGGGCGGCATAGAGAACTATACTGTCCGCAGTCTCATTCCCCACACCTTTAAGGGATAGCATCCTTTGCCTCAAAGTATCGGCTGGCAATGAGAATACAGCGTCCATGGGATGTTCAGTGAAGTATGATGCAATATCCTTTAGCCTGGAAGCCTTCTGGCGATAGAAACCGCAGCATCGGACGAGTTCCTCAAGCAGGGCCATATCCGCTTGCGCAAGAGCCACGGGTTCGAGCAGACCGTGCTGCCTGAGAGCACATACTGCTTTTTCAACGTTGGACCACTTTGTCTGCTGGGTAAGCACCGCGCCCACCACAACTTCAAAAGCCGTTTCAGCAGGCCACCAGTATTGAGGGCCCAGTTCTTCCCGGAGTATATGATAGACCTGAAGCAGGTCCCTGTTTCTCACGATCATATGAAAATAAAAAGAGGGGTTATTTCCAGAATTCCTCCTCATAGTTATCAGGAAGACCAAGGTTCATTACGTCATCCAGTGATTTTCTCTTTTTGGAAGGTGGCGTCTCTCTGGATTCGATCACTGTTGTGTTCTTAGTATTGATCACAGTAACTTCTTCATGCAGCTCAGATATCTCTTTCTGGGCACTTCCTGAACGGATATCAGGACGCTGCCACGACTTAAGCTCATCACGTGGAGTGGCACCTGGTTCCCTGAGAGTTCTCACAGGAGCGATATCTGCCCAGTGCCTGGATTTTGCCTCTTCGGCCGGAGCAGGAACAGCTTCCGCGCTTTCGTGAACCTCCGGCGTATGCAGGACATCTGGGGCCTGCCTCTTTTCGACAGATACTTCCACGCCACCAGGGTTTTTCTGAACGGCAGCTACCTGGCTAACTTCAGCCACCTGTTTTTCCCGTGGATAGGATCCCAGAGGCTCCTGGCCATGCCTGTCACCAAATCTCCGGCGTGTGTCCTGTGCATAACTATCCACAACAGGAGATGACTTTGACAGGTTCTTATGAGTTGATCGGTAGCCTATGATACATTGTTCGTCCCCTGAACGCCAGTCCACAACGTACAGATGGCAGGCATTTTTCTTACAATGGGATGCCCCGTCACGGGGGCAGTTATCAGGTAGCGTCATGTGAAATGCCTCATTTTGATAAATATTGGCATTTATTCTATATAATTAGTGCTTATGATTATATATCCCCTTGATCGTAGATGCTATCAGTGGCGCGACACTGACAGAGCTCTGGATCTTCTCAATGGTATCCGTGGAGATTATGTCCTTCACACCTGCATTGTACAATCTCATGACAGCATTTCTTGCGAGCACGGGATGTACGCAGGCAAGATATACGTCTTTTGCACCCTGGCCTTTAAGTAGTTTTATGGACTCCACCATAGTCCCGCCGGTAGCTATCATGTCGTCGAGCAGCACTATATCCCTGCCCTGCACATCAATGCTCTTTGTCTTGATGGTCACTGTGTCGCCGGAGATGCGTGTCTTCTCAAGATAGTCGCAGTCGTAGCCTATTTCCTTTGCGGTCCTTTCCACGAACTCCATGGCCCCTGCATCAGGAGAGACCAGCAGGGCGTCCTTCAGGCCCATGGACCTTATATGCTGGCCTATGAGCTGGGAGGCATCCAGGTCAAACGCATCAGCATTGAAATAGTCCAGTACGCTTGTCTTGTGGACGTTTACTGTGAACACCCTGTCAGCATTGATGGTCCTGGCAATGGCCCTTGCACTGATAGGTTCACCGGCCTTGAATTTCCGGTCCTGCCTTGCATATCCCATGTACGGGATAACAACATTGATGACCGGGGAGTCCTCGCATGCGTCTATGAGCTGTAGCAATGCTACAAAATCGGAATCCGTGATTATGCTCTGTATTATAGTGACCTCGTCCACGTCCACGTCCAGGATGCGTGTATAGAGCTCACCGTCAGGGAACCTGGTGAAATCGCACACTGTCGGTTCAAGATTCAATTCCCTTGCAACTCGTGATGAGAGAGCCTGAGATGCGGGTCCTCCTATGATCTTCAAATGATGTACCTCTTTTAGTTCCATTTTTTATAGTATTGCTAATGTAACGATTCTCATACATTAGTTTTGGTCCCTTTGACCTTTGAAAGGACCTTGATATTGCGTATACACGTGAGGGGATAATTACCGGTATCGTCCTTTTCGGCAGACTTGACCATATCCCATATGGTCAGAAGCGCCGTAGAAACGCCTGTGAGGGCTTCCATTTCAACACCCGTCCTGCCAACAGAACCTACTTCCACCACTGCATAGACATGGTCATCCTCTACTGAGAATTCCACATCCACCCTGGTAATGGGTATCTGATGGCACATGGGAATCAGTTCCGGGGTTCTTTTTACTGCCAGAATGGCAGCTATCCTTGCAGTAGAGAGAACATTGCCTTTTTCAACTGTCCCATTCCTGATATTCCCGATGGTGTCCCTGCCCAGGACGATCTCACCCGAAGCCACTGCCTTTCTTGCAACTGTATCCTTGTTGCTTATATCCACCATGACGGCGCGGTCATCTTCTATATGAGTGAAGTTCTTTGTCAAAGGGATCACCGGGAGATCTCAGTCTATGCGCAGGTTCTGTCTCTGCATGTAATCCTCAATAGTTATATTTAATGTTTCTTTCAGATCCCTTGCTTCATCGAGGGTTAGCTTGAGTATTTCCTCATCCTCGCCATGGCTGATGATAATCCTGATACGCTTCCTTTCAATGTCAAGTCTAATTTTCCTGCTTTCATTTTCCATATATTACCACTCCTGTTTCATAACATAAGGGATGTTCTGAATCACATCGCTTGCAAGCAACCCGTACCCCTTCTCACCAAAGGCCAGATCACCTGCTGCACCATTGATAAAGCAGCCACAGCACGCTGCATCGAAGGCACTGTTGGTAGCAAACAATGCACCGATAATACCTGCAAGCACGTCACCTGTGCCCCCCACGGTCATGCCTGCATTCCCCGTCCTGTTAAGTCTTGTATCCTCCCCATCGGATATTACATCAGTGCTTCCCTTCAGTACTGTCACAGCATGGCTCTCCCGGGAGAATCTGCGCACAAAATCCTTTCTCTCCTGAAGGGAAGGGGCGATTCCCGGCCTGCTACCCTGGAGACGGAAGAATTCCCCCCCGTGAGGGGTCAGTATGTACTCACCACCGTCCGGCACAGGCAAGGGCAACTGATAAAGTGCATCAGCATCAATGACGGCCTTCCTGCACAATGGCAGTATCTGCCTAATAGCTTCAAGGGTTCCTTCATCCCTCCCGAGACCCGGGCCTATGATAACAACATCACTTGAATCAATGAGTCGCCTGATAAGCGGGACGTGCTCCGGGCATAACCTGTCACCTTGCATGCCACCTGCCACGATCAGATCAGGGGAAAAGCCGGCTATTGTCCCGGATATGCTCTCAGGGACCGCAAGTGTCACCAGGTCTGCACCTGTCCTTAAGGCTGCAAGGGCCGCAAAAGCAGGCGCTCCGGAATATGGGCCGCCGCCAATCACCAGCACGCTGCCTGAATTGCCCTTATGCGCGGAAGTGCTTCTCACAGCAAGATTACTTAGATCTCCCGGTCCCACAAATTCCTCGGCATCCCTGCAGACACCAATTTCCAGCACACGGACCTCGCCTGTAAGGGCCTTTGAGGCGGGCAAGGTAAGACCGGTCTTCATTTTATGGAATGTGAGTGTCAGGTCCGCCCTCACACTTTTTTCCACATCGCCCGTCCCTGCATCAAGACCGGAGGGAGAGTCTATGGAAATAACAAAAGCATCCGCCGCATTGATAAGGTCTATTGCGGTTGACTCAGGCTCCCTCAGGAGGCCCCTCATTCCCGATCCAAGCACGCCATCAACGATTATGTCAGCATCCTTCCATCCCGGGTACGAGCGAAGGTCTGCAGAATCGCGTATTTCCTTCACCTCATCAACCGCGCTGTACCTGAGCAGGCCGAAATTGGCCCTTGCTTCCTCGGTCCTTATCCCGGATGCGCTGCCCAGCAGGAGCACCCTTACCCGGAATCCGGGAGTCAGGGAAAGGTGCCTGGCAGCCACAAAAGCATCTCCTCCGTTATTGCCCCTGCCTGCAACGAACAGCACTGTTGCGTTACGGGTCTGCGAGCTGATCTCCCGGGCAATACCAGCACCTGCATTCTCCATCAGCTGCAGGGGACTCATGCCCAGATAAGCACAATTGATGTCCACTGCTCTCATTCGTGATGGTGTGATAGCTTCCATGATTACCTATTTATCCTTGGTTTGCATTCTATTTAGCAGTTAATGTCTTTTCTTTTAGGAATTCTTTAATATACCTGACATCCTTTATATGAAAAGGAGGTAATCATATTAACGCCGTTGCTAAGGAGACCACCACAACCGACAGGATCAAGATAAGACCCACCTATCTCATACTTGGAAGTGGGAGTTTCGGTTTTGCATTGGCCAAGGAACTCAGGGAGCTTGACAAGGACCTTATTATTGTGGATAAGGACGCACAGAAGGTCGAGACCCTGCGCGATGAGGCATACGAGGCTATTGTCGGCGATGTGGGCGATCCTGCACTCCTTGACAGGATCAACACGAAGAACCTGTCAGGCATACTTATTCTCAGCTCAGATACCCAGGCAAACAAAGCCGCCCTTGAGAACGTCAGGAAGAAAGTATCAAGGGACGTATACTGTGTCGCGAGGGCCACTGATGTTATCAACATGCAGGAAATGGAGTCTATGGGTGCCGACCTTGTCATCATGCCTCCAAGGATGGTCGCCAAATCCCTTTCAAGATCCCTTGAACGTGCTGAGGGGCTCAGGCGCGGAAATAAGATGGCTCAGTGGTTTGAAAGTATAAGGAACAAAAAAATGGCCATCATGGTGCATAACAACCCGGACCCTGACGCCATTGCGAGTGCCCTTGCATTGAAAGCGATCGCAAATTCCCATGACATCCGCTCCGACATCATCTATCACGGGGAGATAGGCCACCAGGAGAACAAGGCTTTTGTGAACCTGCTGGGTATCGACCTTTACAGGTATGATGATATAGAGATAACATCCTATGATAAGATCGCCATGGTGGACTGTTCCGGCCCAGGGGCCAACAATCCCTTACCCACCAACACTCACATAGGCATCATTATCGATCATCATCCCATCACGGATTCCGAGATAGATGCAGAGTTCATCGACATACGTCCTAACGTAGGGGCCTCCTCGACCATCGTGACTAAGTATCTGCAGGAGCTCAACATCGACATTGACAGCAAGCTTGCCACAGCACTGCTGTACGGGATAAGGACCGATACCATGGACTTTAAGAGGAACACTGACTCTGCCGACCTCTCGGCAGCCTCGTACCTCTATCCGCTCTCGGACCATGATATCCTTGACCAGCTTGAACGCCCTTCCATGTCGATAGAAACGCTGGACGTGCTGGGCGAGGCCATCAACAACCGCCAGGTAATTGGAAGCTACCTGCTATCTAACGTAGGAAGCATCCGTGACAGGGACACACTTCCCCAGGCTGCAGACTACTTGCTCAACCTGGAGGGTATCTCAACTACCGTCGTCTTCGGTGTCAGCGAGGACAAGATCTTCATCTCAGGAAGGAGCAACGATATCCGCATCAATCTGGGAGATATCATGAAACGCGCCTTCGGGGAGGAAGCTGGCGGAGGACACGCCAATGCAGCAGCTGCACGCATAGACCTGGGAGTATTCAGCGCAGCAAAGGACAGGCAAACCCTTCTGAGACTTGTGAACGAAGCTGTGGTCAAGCGCTTCCTCACGGCCGTGGGTGTGGAAGAGGACGACCTCTGACC
>JASKKT010000042.1 GCA_030154025.1 Methanolobus sp. | reverse complement strand
TCCGTGATCTCGTGGGCTTCACGTATGATGCCGCCTGAGAGAGTGGCAACCTCACGGTAAAGGACTAAAATCTTGTGCTTATCTTCAAGAGTCGCGGGGCGTGGGAATATCAGAGAGGGCAATGTAAAGGCACCTGCTTTTCACCCATATTTCTTTTCACCTGTATGAATGTATTGCTCACATATAATAAGTGATTATAGAAACTTAACTGGTTTGATCTGTGGGAAAATGAAACTGTTCTGGCCACCCCCCTTAAATACTAAAAATTCACTTATTTAATCAAAAAAGGACAGATTATGCCTCCGATTCCAAACAGACACCCCACCCTCTGGATAAGATCCTCAAAGTCCGGCTCACTGGAAGGCAGGACCATAGTTATGGCAGTCACAGGCAGCATCGCAGCCGTACGGACAGTGGAGCTTGCACGGGAGCTAATACGCAGGGGCGCGGACGTACACGCAGTCATGAGCGAGGCGGCGGGATGGATAATCAACCCCATGGCCCTGCATTATGCTACCGGCAACGAAGTGATCACTGCAATTACGGGAAATGTGGAGCATGTGGAATTCTTTGGTAAAGAAGGCAGGGCAGACCTTCTTCTGGTGGCGCCTGCAACGGCCAACACAGTAGGGAAGATGGCGGCCGGGATAGATGACACACCTGTAACGACCTTTGCAACCACTGCCATCGGAGCAGGCAGGCCGGTCATGATCGTGCCTGCCATGCATGAGGATATGTACAGGCACCCGGCTGTGGCAGGTAACCTGGAGAAATTAAAGTCGTGGGGTATAGCTATCGTAGGACCCAGGATGGAAGAGGGTATCGCCAAGATCGGCAGCAATGAGGAGATAGTGCTTGAAGCCGAGCGGATGTTAAAAGGCGGCAACCTGCGGGGAAAGAAGATACTTATCACAAGCGGTGCGACGGCAGAAGCTGTCGATCCTATAAGGATCCTCACCAACCGCGCCTCGGGAAAGACAGGTATCGAACTGGCGCTGGAAGCCTATCGCAGGGGTGCCGGGGTCACAATCGTTCACAGGAACAGGCTTGGCATGGGCGGGATCCGTGAGGTCTTCGCAGACAGCGCAGGGCAGATGACGGATGCCGTGCTGGAGGAGCTGGCAAAAGGATATGATATGTTGATAAGCGCCGCAGCCATCGGGGACTATACACTGGAGGCAGCCGGGACGAAGATCAAGTCCGGAGGCTCACCCGTAATCTCACTTACACCCACGCGCAAGCTGATAAAGGAAGCAAGGAAAGCGTTCCCGGAAATAAGGATAATAGGGTTCAAGGCAGAGACAGGTATAGACAGAGAGGAACTTTTCCATCGTGCATTTCAGACACTCACGAACTCCGGCCTTGATATGATAGTTGCCAACGATGTCAGCCAGGAAGGCATGGGAACAGACGAGAACAGTGTGTACCTTATCAGGCCCGACAGGAAAGAGCATGACAATATACGGGGTCCGAAGAGCCTGATCGCAGGTGCCCTGATGGACGAGATAGAAATGATGCTTTCTGCGGGGGATAAAAAATAAATGAGCAGCCATTATGCGCTCAGTGCCAGAGCTTTTGCACCTGCCCACATAACAGGTTTTTTCGAAGTGCACGACCATGCGGACCTTATGAGAAAAGGCTCCACCGGCTGCGGGATAGTGCTCAGTGCAGGGATCGAGACAATGGTGACCGTGGGTGAAGGCATCGAGGAGACGGTCATCCTGCTGAACGGGAAAGAAGTTGCAGGGAGTACCAGCCGGACTGTTGTGGAAATGCTTACAGACTGGCCGGCCAGGGTTGAGAGTACTGCTCAGGTGCCAGTTGAATGCGGGCTGGGTGCATCCGGAGCCGGCGCCCTTGGAACAGCCTATGCGCTAAACCGAGTACTGTCTCTGAATCTTACCGCCAATAAGCTCAACGGGATCGCGCATATGGCTGAAGTCCGCAACAGCAGCGGGCTTGGGGATGTGGCAGCGCAGTCACTGGGAGGAGTCGTGATAAGAACCTCACCGGGGGCTCCGGGCGTGGGTTCATGCGACAGGATACCTGCAGGCGAATCGGATGTGTACTGCGTGGTCCTGGGAAAGCTGTCCACAGGCTCGGTGCTGGGAAGCCGGGAGGCTGTGAGAAGCATAAATGCTGCAGGGAAGGAGGCTATGAAAAGGCTTATGGCAAGGCCCTGCATAGAGAATTTCATGGGCTGTGCCAGGGACTTTTCCATTGGTGTGAACCTTGCTACAGATGAGATCACGGATATCATTGAAGCTGTGGAAGCTGTCGGTGGAATGGCATCCCAGGCCATGCTGGGCAACACGGTCTTTGCAGTCGGGACAGAGAGCACGGGTGCAGAATTGAAGGAAGTTCTCTCCGGTTTCGGCCAGGTGCTGCACTACAGGATAAATCCGGGCAGTATCAGAATGATCTGAAAGGATGACGCAAGAATGATCAAGGAGACGGATATATGACTGAGATTCCCAGGGACCATCCGAGATACGAGTCCCTGATTACCAGGGAGAAGATAGTGGAAGGCGTGCGGATGGGCTATACAAGCCTGCAGGGACTGGTGGCGCAGGGCAGGGGTGAAGCTTTCGATTACCTTATAGGTGAGAAGACCACGGAATCTGCGGCTGTGGCGGAAAGAGCTGCCGTGGCACATATCCTCCTCGCAGGAAACCCGATCATATCGGTTAACGGGAACACGGCGGCGCTTGTACCTGAAAGCCTGGTGGCCCTTGCGGATATCACCGGGGCGACCCTTGAAGTGAACCTGTTCCACAGGAGCGATGCCAGGGTGCACCAGATCACAGAGCTGCTCAAGTCCCACGGAGCTTCCAGAGTGCTTGGGGGCAAGGGCGACAAGAGGCTGGACCTGTCCCATGACAGGGCGATAGTGGACGAGGAGGGCATATTCAGTGCGGATGTAGTGCTGGTGCCCCTGGAAGACGGGGACCGCTGCCAGAAGCTGGTGGAAATGGGCAAGACAGTCATCGCCATTGACCTGAACCCCCTGTCAAGAACCTCACTGAGCGCCACTGTAGCCATAATTGACAATGTGACCCGCGCACTGCAGAACATGACCCTTTTCGCCAGGGACATGAAGAGGCAGAGCAGGCAATCCCTGCGGGAAGTTATTGAAACGTATGATAACAGCAAGATCATCCCGGAAGCCCTCTATGCGATCCAGGAAAGGCTGAAACAGCACTCAGAAGAGAGAGGTATACAATGGATCTGATCGGTCAGGCAAGAGAGTTCGTCTCCGGACTGCTGGAAGGGGAGCCAAGCACCCACGACATCTCACATATCGAGCGCGTGGAAAAGCTCTGCCTGCGCATCAGGGAGACAGAGGGGGGTGACCTGCAGGTGCTGCAGCTTGCCGCACTGCTCCATGATGCAGGCATTGTCAGGGAACATCAGGAAGGCGGGAACCATGCAGTCTACAGCGCCGAAATAGCAAGGCAGTTCCTTACAGAGCGGGGCCTGGAGGAGAATATGGTGGAGCATGTAGCTTCCTGTATCCTCACTCATCGCTTCAGCAGAGGGATGCAGGCCGAGACCATCGAGGCCAGGATACTGCAGGATGCGGACAGGCTGGATGCCCTCGGAGCTGTGGGAATATTCCGCTCTCTCGTTTCCATGGGTGCGCTGAGGGCCCTGAAGAGCACCATCGGCACTGTTAAGGAAACCTCGATGAACGCTTATACGGAGGACCCATTCGACGGGTTCTACGATTACATGGAAAGGAAGCCTTTCAGGATAATGGAAAGGCTGAACACCCGGACTGCAAGGGAGATAGCGGAGCAGAGGCTAAGGATAATGCACCTGTACCTCGAGGAACTTAGGTCCGAACTGGAGTAGATGTGTAAAAACAAAGGAGAACTAACATGGCAGATATCATCATTAAGAATGCTTATGTGCTCACAATGGACCCTGATGTCGGCGATATTGAGAACGGGGTCGTGGTCATTGAGAACGGTTTGATCAAAGAGGTAGGCAGATCAACAGGATACACCGCAGACAAAGTAATAGATGCAGGAGGTTGCGTGGTCATGCCCGGGCTTATCAATACGCACTGCCACGCTGGCATGACACTGTTCAGGGGCTATGCCGATGACATGCACCTGAAGGAGTGGCTTGAGGATAGGATCTGGCCTGCGGAGGCAAAACTGACAGACGATGACATCTATATCGGCAGCCTGCTTGCCTGCCTGGAGATGATAAGGTCCGGTACCACCTCCTTTGCAGATATGTATATCCATATGGACAGGGTTGCCCAGGCCGTTAAAGAATCCGGCATCAGGGCTGCACTTTCCTATGGGATGATCGACTTTGGGAACAGGGAGAAAGCCAATGCAGAGCTTAAAGAGGGAAGCAGGTTCGTGAGCCAGTGGAACGGAAAGGCGGATGGCAGGATCACCACCATGTACGGCCCTCATGCTCCCAACACATGTTCCAGGGAATTCCTGATAAGGGTTAAGGAGCAGGCTCTAAAGGATAAGGTAGGGATACACATCCACGTGCTTGAGACCGAGGCAGAGCTCAACTACATGAAGGAGAACTTCGGCATGTGCTCCATTCATTTCCTCAAGGACATTGATTTCTGGGGAACTGATGTACTCGCTGCGCATTGTGTCTGGCTCTCGGACGGCGATATAAAGATACTGGCAGAATACGGGGTAAATATATCCCACAACCCGGTAAGCAACATGAAACTTGCATCCGGCATAGCACCGGTGGCAAAACTGCTTGCAAGCGGAGCCAGTGTTTGCCTTGGGACGGACGGTTGCGCATCCAATAATAACCTTGACATGTTCGAGGAAATGAAGACTGCAACACTGCTCCAGAAAGTGGGCACCATGGACCCTACGTCACTGCCTGCACGTCAGGTGCTTGAGATGGCAACAGTGAACGGGGCAAAGGCTCTTGGTATAAAGAGCGGCGTCCTGAAGGAAGGGTACAATGCTGATATCATCATGGTGGACATGAGAAAACCTCACCTGACACCTCTCCGCGATGTTGCCTCACAGCTTGTGTATGCTGCAAGCGGGAAGGATGTCAGGACAACGATCGTGGCCGGAAAGGTCCTCATGGAAGATTTCAGGGTCATCTGCCTTGATGAACAGGACATAATTGCAAAGGCAGTGCAGACATCAAAGAATCTTGCAGCCCGCATCAATTCATGAGATCTACACGCAGTAAATACTTAATATAGATAAAAAGTATATGCCGTGAAAACCGGTAGAGAAGTAAAGAGACAGATGATATTGGCAGCATAACATAGACCAGACAGTGATCAATTACAATACATCATGAGGAGATAGCAGATGAGTGAAACAGAAATGGTGGATTCCGGCAGACAGAAAATAGAGTGGGCACGCAGCCACATGCCGGTTCTTGCAGCTATAAGGGAACAGTTCGAGAAGGAGAAGCCCCTGAAGGGCCACAGGGTCGGGATGGCACTCCATGTGGAGGCAAAGACCGCAGTGCTTGTACAGACCCTGGTGGCAGGAGGGGCCGAGGTTGCTATAACAGGATGCAACCCGCTGAGCACCCAGGACGATGTCGCACTTGCACTGGATGCCTGTAATGACATTGACTGTTATGCAAGGTATGACTGCTGCAATGACGAGTATTACGAGGCCATCGACAAAGTGCTTGACTTCGGGCCTGACATCACAATAGACGACGGAGCAGACCTTATCTTCAAGCTCCACACAGAACGTACCGAAATGCTTCCCACCATCCTGGGAGGATGCGAGGAAACGACCACGGGTATCCACAGGCTCAAGGCCATGGAACGCGACGGGGCACTCAGGATGCCGGTTATCGCAGTCAACGATGCCCAGACAAAGTTCCTGTTCGATAACCGCTATGGTACGGGGCAGTCTTCCTGGGACGGGATCATGAGGACCACGAACCTGCTCATTGCCGGGAAGAATGTGGTCGTTGCAGGCTACGGATGGTGTGGTAAAGGCGCTGCCATGCGTGCAAAAGGGCTGGGAGCTAATGTAATAGTCACTGAGATCGATGTTATCAGGGCACTGGAAGCACGTATGGATGGCAACACTGTAATGACCATGAAGGAAGCTGCAAAGATAGGGGACATATTCCTGACAACCACAGGTAACAGGGATATCATCAGCAGGGAGCATTTCGAGGTCATGAAGGACGGAGCTATTCTTGCCAATGCCGGACATTTCAATGTGGAGATAAACCTGGAAGACCTGGGATCCATGGCAAGGTCAGTGCGCACATCAAGGAAGAACATAATGGAGTACGACCTCGGTGGCAGGAAAGTATATGTCCTTGCCGAAGGCAGGCTTGTTAACCTGGCAGCAGGTGACGGCCATCCTGCAGAGGTCATGGACATGAGCTTTGCAAACCAGGCACTATGTGTCAGGTACATAGCCGAGAACAAGCTTCCTAATGGAGTACACGTGGTACCGAGGGAGCTGGACATGAGTGTAGCCGAGATGAAGCTTAAGTCCATGGGCATCAGTATTGACAGGCTTTCATCCGAGCAGACAAAATACATGGAAGGCTGGGAATGCGGGACCTGACAGGTCCTGCTCTTATGTTACAATCCTGCATCCAGGTTTCAGGGAAATATCCTGAAATCCCCCTCACTTTGTAAAGTCGCCGTTTTATGATATATATAGATTGCTAGATATAATTTATTAGAGTTATAAAAATAAAATGGCGAATAAACAAATATAAATAGTAAAAAAGCATTTACAGGCTCTGATGAGCAAGAGACTTAAGGCCTCCACAAAGTATATATATCATGTGAACCTCTAGTCACCGCTACACCGAAGAATGGACGTGCAGTACCTCCGGCGAATAAAGACATACCAAAATGGGCTCGTAGCTCAGTCAGGCAGAGCGTCTGGCTTTTAACCAGACGGCCTAGGGTTCAAATCCCTACGAGCCCGCCAAGATTTTGGGAGGAGTGTTCACGTTCACATTTTTGAGGGAGGAACTACAGTGTCAGAGAGAAAATATAGCCTGCTCAACCACGAATTAATTCCCAAGCATGAGATCATGTCAGAAGAGGAATTAAAGCTTGTTTTAAAAAGTTACAACATCGAGAAAGAACAGCTTCCGAAAATAAAGGTTGAGGATCCTGTTATAAAAGAGATCGGGGCACAGGTTGGGGAAGTTGTCAGGATCACCCGTAACAGCCAGACTGCTGGCGAAGCGTTCTATTATCGGCTTGTCATCGCGTGAAATTCCGGGACCGTTCATTTCACAGAAGAACAAGGACATTATCATTATGATTTTTTTGCGCAATTACCATATCACAGAAAGAGGGTGCTATCATAGCGTTAAGTAAAGGGCAAATAGCGAATTCGTTTTTCACGAAAGAAAAGATCGTGCAGCATCACATCGATTCTTTTAACAAGTTTCTGGAAAGCGGGCTCCAAAAGATTATCGATGAGCAGAGGATCATCGAGACCGATCTTGAAGATACATACATCAAACTGGGAAAGATCAGAGTAGAGAATCCCGTTGTCAAAGAAGCAGACGGGGCTATAGAGAAGCTCTACCCCAACGAGGCAAGGCTCAGGAACCTCTCCTACTCCGCACCCCTCTACCTGCAGATGAGCGTAGTGGTGGGAGAAGAAGAGAAAGAACCACAGGAAGCAAAGATAGGACAGCTTCCGGTAATGATCAAATCCGACATCTGTAACCTGACAGAACTGACGGACGAGGAGATGGTGAAATACGGAGAGGACCCGCTGGACCCCGGAGGGTACTTCATAGTCAACGGCACGGAGCGCGTGGTCATGACACTTGAAGACCTTGCTCCGAACAAGATCCTCACCGAGTATGGTGAGAGGTATGGCGACATGATCGAGGTCGCAAAGGTGTTCTCCCAGAGGAGAGGATACAGGGCTCTCGTGGTAGTAGAGAGAGGAAGGAAGTCACTCCTGGAGGTTTCATTCCCGTCCATTTCAGGCCGCGTTAATTTCATTACCCTGATGAGGGCGCTTGGCGTCGAGACTGACGAGGATCTCGTCAAAGTGGTTTCCACTGACCCGGAGATCATGAAGTTCATGTTCGAGAATCTGGAAGAGGCCGAGGTCTCAACTGTGGAAGAGGCAATGGAGAAGATAGGCTCCCGCGTCGCTTCCGGACAGGCCAGGGATTACCAGATCAAGCGTGCTAACTATGTAATTGACAGATACCTGCTGCCACACCTTGGCAACGAGCCTGGCAACAGGGTCGCTAAGGCCAACTTCCTGGGCAGGATGGCGGAGTCATGCTTCGAGCTTGCGCTGAGTAAGAGGAAAGAGGATGACAAGGACCACTACTCCAACAAGAGGCTCAAGCTTACAGGCGACCTTATGGAAGATCTCTTCAGGGTGGCTTTCAACAGGCTTTCCCGCGACATAAAGTACCAGCTCGAAAGAGCTAACATGAGGAACCGCGAGCTGAATGTCATCACACTGGTACGTGCAGACGTGCTTACCGACCGCCTGCAGCACCCACTTGCAACAGGTAACTGGGTAGGCGGCAGGACCGGCGTGTCACAGCTCCTTGACAGGACCGATTATATCTCAACACTGTCCCACCTTAGACGTGTCATTTCCCCGCTTTCCAGGGCACAGCCACACTTCGAGGCCCGTGACCTGCACCCGACCCAGTGGGGAAGGCTATGCCCCTCAGAAACCCCTGAAGGGCCGAATTGTGGACTGGTGAAGAACTTCGCCCAGATGGTCGAACTATCCACAGGGTTAGATGAGGACAAGGTTATCAAGAACATGCTTTTCGACCTGGGAGTAACTCCCACATTGATCCGTTCGTCCTTCCACAAGATACCGGGTTATGACGGGGAGATGGAAGAGTTCGTTGATGAAGAAGGTGTCCAGCACATTGACGAGGATAATGCAGAGCCGCTGGGATATGCGAACTATTCCGATACACTGGACGATAATTTAGGAGGATTACTGGATGAATGAAGCTAAAGTGTTCCTGAACGGGGAACTTATAGGCACACACAACGACCCTGCAGACCTGGTGGAAAACATAAGGAAACAACGCAGAGCAGGAATTATCTCCAGCCAGATCAACGTTACTCTGTACGAAGATATCCATGAGGTCATCATCAACTCTGACATGGGACGTGCAAGAAGGCCGCTCATCGTAGTTGAGAACGGGCAGGCCATGGTAAGTCCTGAAGAGGAGGAACTGATCGCAGTCGGTGAACTGTCCTTTGAAGAGCTTCTCACCCAGGGAAAGATAGAGTATCTTGATGCGGAGGAGGAAGAAAATGCATTCATCGCCCTTTACCGCGACGAGATAGTTGCCAACCACACACATATAGAGATCAACCCGGGACTCATCCTGGGTATCGGTACAGGCATGGTCCCCTACCCGGAGCACAATGCATCCCCGCGTAACACCATGGGCGCCGCAATGGTAAAGCAGTGTATCGGCGTGTCCACATCCAACACCAAGCTCAGGCCGGATACCCGTGCCCACCTGCTCCACTATCCTCAAAAGGCTATGGTAAGGACGCAGACCTGCGAGGCGATCCACTTCGATGAAAGGCCTGCAGGACAGAACTTCGTTGTAGCGGTCATGTCATACGAAGGGCATAACATTGAAGATGCACTGGTCTTTAACAAGGGCTCCATCGAGAGAGGTCTTGGAAGAAGCCATTTCCTGAGAACCTTCGAGGGTGAGGAGAGAAGATACCCGGGCGGCCAGGAAGACAAGTTCGAGATCCCCGACTCCGAGTTCAGGGGAGCTCGCAGCCCTGAGGCATACGCAAACCTTGACGTTGACGGTCTTGTTAACCCTGAGACCGTTGTAGGTCCTAACGATGTGCTTATCGGTAAGACCAGCCCGCCGCGTTTCCTTGAAGAGCAGTCCGACTTCGGCATTACCGTGGAGCAGCGCAGGGAAAGTGCCATCACGATGCGCTCCAACGAGAAAGGGGTCGTTGACACCGTGCTGCTGACTGAATCCATCAACGGTACCCGCCTTGCAAAGGTCAAGATAAGGGACCAGAGGATACCAGAGATCGGTGACAAGTTCGCATCCAGGCACGGTCAGAAGGGAGTTATCGGGCTTATCGTACCATACGAGGACATGCCCTTTACCCAGACAGGCATGGTACCTGACCTTGTTATCAATCCGCATGCCATCCCCTCACGTATGACTGTAGGGCATGTGCTTGAGATGATCGGAGGAAAGATCGGTTCCATGGAAGGAAGGCGCATCAATGCAACCGCGTTCTCAGGAGAGTGTGAGGATGACCTGCGTGCTGCACTTAAGAACCATGGTTTCGCCCACACGGGCAAGGAAGTGTTCTATGACGGCGTCACCGGACAGATGATCCGCGCCGACGTGTTCGTGGGAGTGATCCTTTACCAGAAGCTGCACCACATGGTTGCCTCAAAGATGCATGCAAGGTCCCGTGGACCCGTGCAGGTGCTGACCCGCCAGCCAACCGAAGGACGTGCCCGTGAAGGAGGTCTGCGTTTCGGAGAAATGGAGCGTGATGTGCTTATAGGCCATGGCGCTGCTATGACATTGAAAGAAAGATTACTGGATGAATCTGACAAGGTCGTCGAGCTTGTCTGCGGACACTGCGGAATGATCGCCACTTTTGACAGGAAGAGGAATATCAGATACTGCGCCAACTGTGGTGCTGAGACAGATATCCATCCGGTGGAAATGAGTTATGCATTCAAACTATTACTTGATGAGATCAAGTCCCTTGGTGTGGCCCCGAGGCTGCAGCTCGAGGACGCTGTCTGAGGTGAACACGAAATGAAAGAACTGCCATCTATCCCAAAACGGATCGGAGCTATCAAGTTCGGTCTGCTGTCACCCAGAGAGGTAAGAAAGATGAGCGTGACTTCCATAGTCACTGCTGACACTTACGATGATGACGGATATCCAATAGACATGGGGCTCATGGACCTGAGACTTGGGGTCATCGACCCCGGCCTCAAGTGCAAGACCTGCGGAAGCCGTGCCGGCGAGTGTCCGGGACACTTCGGCCATATCGAGCTTGTTGCCCCGGTCATCCACGTGGGCTTCAACAAGACCATCAGGAAGACACTGCGCTCCATATGCCACAACTGCAGCAGGCTTCTGCTCACCGCCGACCAGAAGAACACTTTCCTTCTGCAGCTTAACAGTGCCAAGGAGATGGGTCATCTCCCGGACGATATCGTCAACGAGGTGTTCAAGGAAGCCCGCAAGACAAAGATATGCCCCTACTGCTCTGCAGAGCAGAAAGAGGTCAAGTTCGAAAAGCCCAGCGATTACATAGAGGACGGCCATAAGCTCACCCCTACCGAGATCAGGGACCGCTTTGAGAACATACCCGATGATGATGTAAAGGTACTAGGCATGGATCCGACCAGCGCAAGGCCCGAATGGATGGTGCTTACCGTCCTTCCTGTGCCGCCGGTCACCGTAAGGCCATCGATCACCCTTGAATCAGGCCAGAGGAGCGAGGATGACCTTACCCACAAGCTTGTGGATATCATCCGCATCAACCAGAGGTTCCAGGAGAACAGGGATGCAGGTGCACCCCAGCTCATCATAGAAGACCTGTGGGAATTGCTGCAGTACCACGTAACAACATTCTTCGATAACGAAGTATCAGGTGTTCCACCTGCAAGACACAGATCCGGAAGGCCGCTCAAGACACTCACGCAGCGTCTTAAGGGTAAGGAAGGGCGTTTCAGGGGAAGCCTGTCAGGTAAGCGTGTCAACTTCTCTGCACGTACCGTTGTTTCCCCCGAACCGAACCTTAGTATCAACGAGGTTGGCGTACCCTTTGAGATAGCCCACCAGATGACGATACCCGAAAAGGTCACAAGCAGGAACATAGAGCTGCTGCGTATGTACGTACTCAGGGGCAGCGAAGTTCACCCGGGTGCGAATTACGTGATACGCGAGGACGGAAGGCGTGTCAGGGTATCTGAGACCAATAAAGAAGAACTTGCTGAGAAGATACAGCTGGGATGGACCGTCGAGAGGCAGCTCATGGATGGCGACATAGTGCTTTTCAACAGACAGCCGTCCCTGCACAAGATGAGTATCATGGCCCACAAGGTGAAGGTACTGCCTTACAAGACCTTCAGGCTAAATCCTGCTGTGTGCCCTCCATACAATGCTGACTTCGATGGTGATGAGATGAACATGCATGTCCTGCAGACCGAAGAGTCCAGGGCCGAGGCAAGCATTCTCATGCAGGTGCAGGAGAACATCCTCTCCCCACGTTTCGGAGGACCTATCATCGGCGGCATACACGACCATATCTCAGGGCTTTTCCTGCTCACAAGGAATGAGAACGACATCACAAAGAACGCTGCACTGGAGCTTCTCAGGAAGTCGGACATAAGGGACCTTCCGGAGCCTGCAGCATATACTGAATCCGGCGAGCCGAGATGGAACGGGAAACAGATCTTCAGCCAGATATTGCCCGAAGGCCTCTTCCTGGAGTTCCCGGCACAGGTCTGTTTCAAGTGTGACACATGCAAGAAGAAGGACTGCGAGTATGATGCATACGTTGTCATAGACAATGGTGAGATGATCCAGGGAACCATCGACGAGCAGGCCATAGGAGCCTTCAAGGGCAAGATCCTTGACAAGATCGTAAAGGAATACGGCACCGAGGCAGGAGCCAAGTTCGTGGACGACTTCACAAGGCTTGCGATCCGCGGAGTCATGAAGACGGGACTCAGTTTCGGGATCAGCGACGAGGACATACCCTCGACTGCAAAGATGCAGATCATCAATCTGCTGAACGAGGCTGAAGGGAACGTACAGAGACTTATTGAGGCCTATGAGGCAAAGGAGCTTGAGGCTCTCCCCGGACGTACAATGGATGAGACAATCGAGATGAAGATTATGCAGGAACTCGGTAAGGCCAGGGACCAGGCAGGTAACATTGCCGGAAGACAGCTGGGTCTTGAGAACTCTGCAGTGATAATGGCTAAATCAGGAGCAAGAGGTTCAATGCTCAACCTTACCCAGATGGCTGCCTGCGTAGGACAGCAGGCGGTCCGTGGTGAGAGGATCAGAAGAGGATACAGCGGAAGGACACTCCCGCACTTCGATAAGGGCGACCTGGGAGCGGATGCACACGGTTTCGTTAAGGCGAGCTATAAGAGCGGCCTCAACCCCACAGAATACTTCTTCCACGCCATTGGTGGCCGTGAAGGTCTTGTGGACACTGCAGTCCGTACATCACAATCAGGTTACCTCCAGAGGAGACTTGTGAACGCACTGCAGGATCTTGAAGTGCAGTACGACGGCTCGGTCCGTGAGACCCGCGGGGTCATTGTACAGTTCAAGTACGGAGAAGATGGTATCGACTCCACCAAGAGTGACTACAGCAAACCTGAGGCAGTGCATCGCATTGTGAGGATGGTCACAGGAAGAGAGGTGAACTAAACATGAGCATTAGTGAAGCTACTATTGATTCTATGATCGCGCAGCTGGACCTCCCGAAGAACATACTCAAGACACTCAGGGAAGATGCCTTAAAGGCCAATGTCACAAAGAAGGAACTTGAGGAGATCATTGAGCGCCTTGAGGAAAGCTACAGGTATGCACTTGTCGAGCCGTGTGAAGCAGTAGGTGTCGTTTCAGCCCAGTCCATCGGTGAGCCGGGCACACAGATGACGATGCGTACCTTCCACTATGCCGGTGTCGCTGAGATCAACGTTACCCTGGGTCTTCCCAGGCTTATCGAGATCGTGGATGCAAGGAAACTGCCAAGCACGCCGATGATGACAATTGCCCTTGAGCCGGATTATGCAACAGACAGGGACAAGGCCCGTGTGCTCGCCTGGGAGATAGAGGCAACCCACATCGACAACCTTGCAGATATAACCACAGACCTCGCAAATATGCAGCTGATCATCGACCTTAATGAGAAGACACTTCAGCAGAGGTCCCTCACAGCAGATGAGATCGCCGACAAGATACGCGAGAAGATGGATGTGGTGGTAACTGTTTCCGGTAACATCGCAAACCAGATCATCCTGACACCAAATGCTCCCTCTTACAGGGAGCTTCTCCAGCTTGCAAAGAACATACATGGTATAACCCTCAAGGGTATAGAAGGTATCAAGAGGGTCGTTATCAGGAAGGATGGCGAAGAGTACACACTCTATACAGAGGGTTCACAGCTCAAGGAAGTTCTGCAGATCGAGGGTGTGGATGTCACAAGGACATACACTAACAACATAGAAGAAATTTATTCCGTGTTCGGGATAGAAGCTGCAAGGAACGCCATCATCACAGAAGCCAACAACACACTTGGTGAGCAGGGTCTCACTGTGGATATAAGGCACATCATGCTTGTGGCAGACATCATGTGCTGCGACGGCGAGGTTAAGCAGATCGGAAGGCATGGTATCTCTGGTGAGAAGGCCAGTGTGTTCGCCCGTGCAGCCTTCGAGGTTACTGTGAACCACCTTCTGGATGCAGGAATGCGCGGTGACCTTGACGAGCTCAACGGAGTTACGGAGAACATCATCGTAGGACAGCCGATCAAGCTTGGTACAGGCGATGTACACCTTATTTCCAGGTAAACAGTGTCACGTTGTTTAAAAAGAACAACCAGAAACTTCATATAAGGATTCAGGTATTAGAATACAAATCTAAAAGCACATTATAAACGAGTTGATATAAATGGATATTAACCTTGACAAAGCACTTATCAAAGTCATCAGAACCGGCAAGGTCATAATCGGATCAAACCGCACCATCGATGCTGCAGTGAACAACGAGGCAAAAATGGTTGTACTTGCTGCAAACTGCCCGAAAGATGTCAGAACAAAGATAGAGAGCACAAATGTGCCTATCCTTAACTACCCGGGAACCGGCATGGAGCTTGGCCCTGCATGCGGTAAGCCCTACATCATTGCTGCAATGGCCATCATTGACAGCGGTGAATCTGATATATTAGCTGCATCTTAAAGGGAGTTGCCTTATTTGAGTGAGATCAAGCTGTCTACGGAAGGGCTTAGGTATATAGCTTTATTTGAAGAACTGACGAAGGCAACTGTCAAGGATTGCATAATCGATGACGGACGCATAATATATGTGATCAAGGCAGGCGACATGGGAGCTGCTATCGGAAGAAACGGTGATCACATAAACCGCGTCAAAAAAGCTGTGGACAAGCATATCGATCTCGTGGAATACTCTGACGATCCTGTCGCATTCATAAAGAATGCTTTCAGCCCTGTAACGGTCAGAACAGTTAATATTGTGGACAGGAACAACAAGCGATTAGCTTATGTAGAAGTATCCAATAAGGACAAAGGACTTGCCATTGGACGTAACGGAAAGAACATAGAGAAAGTCAAGCTTGTTGCAAAGCGCCATCACGATATAGATGACGTCATCCTGCAATGATCACAATCATACAAATCAACTCACAGATATAATCGAGGAATCAACATGCCAAATGGAAAATATGCAGCTCATACACTTAAGAGCATTCGCAAAGACGCAAGGTGGAAAGACCCCTACTACAACAGGCGCACACTCGGACTGGACGTTAAGGCAGATCCGTTAGGCGGCGCTCCACAGGGAAGAGGTATCGTTCTTGAGAAAGTTGGTGTCGAGGCAAAGCAGCCCAACTCAGCCATCAGGAAATGTGTGAGGATACAGCTCATCAAGAACGGGCGCCAGGTATCAGCATTCTGTCCCGGTGACGGAGCCATCAACTTCATCGATGAGCACGATGAGGTCACAGTAGAGAGGATCGGAGGCCGCATGGGTGGTGCAATGGGTGACATTCCCGGAGTACGCTTCAAGGTCATCGCAGTGAACAATGTCTCCCTGAAGGAAATGGTCATCGGCCGCAAGGAAAAACCAAGGAGATAATCATTATGCTGAAATTATTCAATAAATGGGACCTGACTGAGGTAGAGGTAGCAGATGCAGGGATCAAGAAGTACGTGAACCTTGACCCTATAATAGTTCCCCACAGCAATGGTAAGCACGCAAAGCAGCAGTTCAACAAGTCAGATATCTGCATCGTTGAGCGCCTTGTCAACAATGTTATGAGGGAAGAGACAAACACCGGCAAGAAGCAGAATGCAATGGCCGTTGTGAGCGAGGCCCTGGATATCATCCACACAAAGACAAAGAGGAACCCGGTGCAGGTACTTGTTGAGGCTATCGCCAATGCGGGCCCCAGAGAAGAGGTCGTAAGGCTCAAGTACGGAGGCATATCCGTGCCAAAGGCAGTCGACACCTCATCCCAGAGACGTGTGGACACTGCACTCAGGTACATCTCCATGGGTGCAAAGCAGGCTTCCTTCAAATCCAAGAAGAGCGCCGCAAGCGCCCTTGCTGCAGAGATACTCGCTGCTGCAAACCGTGATGCAAAATGCTTCTCCATCAACAGGAAGGATGCTAAGGAAAGAGTTGCAAAGGCAGCACGTTAATGCTGACCTTTACGTTTAGATATTCACAAGAAAGGTAATCAATATGGGCAGAAGAAAGAAGATGGTGGAGCGTGTGACCGCGCTCATGAATGAGCCGGAAATGATACGTAACATTGGTATCGTTGCACACATCGACCACGGGAAGACCACACTGTCAGACAACCTCCTTGGAGGTGCTGGCATGATCTCAAAGGAACTTGCAGGCAAGCAGCTCTTCATGGACTCAGATGAAGAGGAACAGCAGAGAGGTATCACCATTGATGCATCGAACGTTTCAATGGTACACCAGTACGATGGTAAGGACTACCTCATCAACCTCATAGACACACCAGGTCACGTAGACTTCGGTGGGGACGTCACCCGTGCAATGCGCGCAGTGGACGGAGCTGTCGTGGTGATTGATGCCGTAGAAGGTACAATGCCGCAGACAGAGACCGTGCTGAGGCAGGCCCTGAGGGAGCATGTGAAGCCGGTGCTGTTCATCAACAAGGTAGACCGTCTCATCAATGAGCTCAAGGTCGACTCCCAGGAGATGCAGATCAGGCTCGGGAAACTCATCGACCACGTGAACAAGCTCATCAAGGGTATGAACGAAGAGCGCTACAAGGCAGGCTGGAAGGTCGATGCCTCAGTAGGTACCGTTGCTTTCGGTTCAGCTCTTTACAACTGGGCTATCAGCGTGCCCATGATGAAGAAGACCGGCGTTAGTTTCAATGATGTTTACAATTACTGCCGTGAAGGCGACATGAAGACCCTTGCCGAGAAATGCCCGCTCCATGAGGCAGTCAACGATATGGTCATCAGGTTCCTGCCAAACCCACTGCAGGCCCAAGAAGGCAGGACTGCGGTCATCTGGCACGGCGACAGGACGTCAGAGATCGCAAAGTCAATGGCAACCGCAGATGCAAAGGGACACCTTGCATTCATGGTCACCGACATATCCATGGACCCGCATGCAGGAGAGGTCGCAACCGGAAGGCTTTTCAGTGGTTCCCTCACCCGCGGTCTGGAAGTTTACGTCAGTGGTGCTGCCAAGCCTAACAGGATCCAGCAGGTAGGTATCTTCATGGGTCCCGAGAGACTTGAAGTGGAGAGCATACCGGCAGGTAACATTGCAGCAGTAACAGGCCTTAAGGATGCCATTGTAGGTTCCACTGTCACCACGCTTGACGGCATGACCCCCTTCGAGAGCATCAAGCACGCAAGCGAACCTGTGGTCACTGTGGCTGTCGAAGCCAAGCACATGAAAGACCTTCCAAAGCTCGTTGATGTGCTCAGGCAGGTAGCAAAGGAAGACCCGACGCTGTGCATCACCCTCAACGAAGAGACCGGTGAGCACCTTATGGCAGGTATGGGCGAGCTGCACCTTGAGGTCATTGCACACAGGATAGAGCGTGACAAGAAGGTCGAGATCACAACCACACCACCTATAGTAGTATACCGTGAGACCATACGTGGAAAGGCAGGACCGGTCGAAGGTAAGTCCCCGAACAGGCACAACAGGTTCTACGTACACGTCGAGCCACTCGAGGAAGGTGTCAGGGAACTTATCAGAAGCGGCGAGATATCTATGCGTATGGGTGAGGTAGAGCGCAGAGAGAAGCTCATGGCAGCAGGTATGGACAAGGACGAAGCAAAGGGAATTGTCGATATCTTTGAGAGCAACATCTATCTCGATATGACCAAGGGTATCCAGCACCTCAGTGAAACCATGGAACTTATCCTTGAAGGATTCCATGAGGTCATGAAGGGCGGACCACTCTCCAGGGAACCATGCATGGGCGTCAAAGTAAAACTCGTGGATGCTAAACTGCACGAGGACGCTGTACACAGAGGACCGGCGCAGATCATCCCTGCATCAAGGCAGGGAATCCAGGCTGCAATGCTGATGGCAGATGACACACTCCTGGAACCATACCAGAAGGTGTTCATTCATGTGCCACAGGATCAGATGGGAGGAGCGGCCAAAGAGATCCAGGGTCGCCGCGGCATAATAATTAACATGACCTCTGAAGGAGATATGACGGTCATTGAGTCAAAAGCACCTGTAGCCGAGCTGTTCGGATTTGCCGGGGACATCAGGTCCGCAACAGAAGGCCGTGCAATGTGGAGTACCGAGTTCACAGGATTTGAAACGCTCCCCACAAACCTGACCACCGAGATTATCGGAGCCATAAGGCAGAGGAAGGGCCTGAAGAAGGAGCTTCCACAGGCATCCGACTACCTGAGCCCGTGATGATAAGTGGTTGCGGCATTTGCCGTAAACCCATTTTCGTCAGAAAGGTTTAAACGTGTAAACGTCTATTAGGTCAAATCAAATTGAAGTATTTATAATCAAATATAGGAGACATATAAATGGCATCTGACAAACCACACATGAACTTAGCAGTCATCGGTCACATCGACCACGGCAAGTCTACACTTGTCGGAAGACTGATGTTCGAGACCGGAGCAGTCCCTGCTCACCTGATCGAGAAATACAAAGCAGAAGCAAGAGAGAAAGGAAAAGAATCTTTCGCCTTTGCATGGGTCATGGACTCACTCAAGGAAGAGCGTGAGAGAGGTATCACCATTGATATCGCTCACAGAAGGTTCGACACTGACAAGTACTACTTCACAGTCGTGGACTGCCCAGGCCACCGTGACTTCGTCAAGAACATGATCACCGGCGCATCCCAGGCAGACGCAGCTATCCTTGTGGTCGCAGCACCTGACGGTGTGATGGCCCAGACCAAGGAGCACGTGTTCCTGTCCAGGACCCTCGGTATCAACCAGCTCATCATTGCAGTCAACAAGATGGACGCAGCAAACTACAGCCAGGAAAGGTACGAGCAGGTCAAGAAAGATGTCGGTCAGCTCCTCGGAATGGTCGGCTTCAAGGCAAGCGAGATCCCATTCATCCCAACATCCGCATTTGCTGGTGACAACATCTCCAAGAAGAGTGAGAACACTCCCTGGTACACCGGTCCATCCATCCTCGAGTCACTTAACGCACTCAAGGAACCGGAGAAGCCAGACAAGCTCCCACTCAGGATACCTGTGCAGGATGCATACACAATCTCCGGTATCGGAACTGTGCCTGTAGGCAGAGTTGAGACAGGTATAATGAAGAAGGGTGACAACGTCATCTTCAACCCAAGCGGCGCAGGCGGCGAGGTAAAGTCAATCGAGATGCACCACGAAGAAGTTCTCCAGGCAGTACCTGGCGACAACATCGGCTGGAACGTAAGAGGTGTAGGCAAGAATGACGTTCGCAGAGGAGACGTATGTGGTCCGGCATCCAACCCACCATCCGTTGCAGAAGAGTTCACTGCACAGATCGTAGTGCTCCAGCACCCATCCGCGATCACCGCAGGATACACACCCGTATTCCACTGCCACACTGCACAGACTGCATGCACACTGATGGCGATCAACAAGAAGCTTGATCCAAAGTCAGGCCAGGTAAAGGAAGAGAACCCAACCTTTATCAAGGCAGGAGATGCAGCAATCGTTACAGTGAAGCCAACCAGGCCAATGGTTATCGAGCCAGTAAAGGAAATCCCGCAGCTCGGAAGGTTCGCCATCCGTGATATGGGTATGACCATTGCGGCCGGCATGTGCATGAGTGTCAAGCAGAAATAAGACACTCAAATTTCCTTTTTAGGAGACGAACATGTCACAGAAAGCTAGAATAAGATTGTCAGGAATCAGCCCGGTTAACCTTGACGGCGTTTGCGACCAGGTAAAAGCAATCGCAGACAGAACAGGAGTAAGTATCTCAGGGCCGGTTCCACTACCTACTAAAAAGATGGTAGTTCCGGTCAGGAAGAGTCCAAGCGGTGACGGTACCGCAACCTGGGACCACTGGGAGATGCGCGTCCACAAGAGACTCATCGACATTGCAGCCGATGAACGTGCACTCAGGCAGTTAATGCGCATCCAGGTGCCAAAGGACATCAACATCGAGATAGTACTTCAGAACTAAAAACGTATAGTTATTGTCAAACAATAACTATCATCACCGCCTAGTTACAGAATATATTCTGTAACAACCCAATTCTTCTTTTGATTT
>JASKKT010000041.1 GCA_030154025.1 Methanolobus sp. | reverse complement strand
GATCGACATGAATAATGATTACGGTGTTACAGGCAAACGTGCAACACGATCTTCCTCATACAGAATTATACCATCCTCTTTGTAGGTCTTGAGCACGAAATGGGTTGTTGTGTGCTGTACCTGGTCAAGAGTTGATATCTTCTCTGCAACAAAGAAAGCGACTTCTTTCATGGACTGGCCGCTCACAGTAAGTGAGAGGTCATATTGCCCTGAAAGCAATCTCACCGAGCGCACCTCAGGGAACTTGTAGAGGCGTTCCACTAGTGCCTGGTAGCCAAGCCTGCGTTCAAGGCTCACCTTCAGCTCAATGATAGCATAAACGTTCTCATCACCCGCGAGATCCCAGTCAATGATTGTCTTGTACTTGCGGATGATGCCATTGCCTTCCATTTCCCTTATCCTTTTGCTGACTTCCTGCACAGGCAGACCTGTAAGGACTGCTATCTGTTCATGGGTCATCCTTGCATCCTCTTCGAGGCATTCGAGTATATGACGGGTTTTTTCATCCATATCTGGCAAACTCCTGCAACAAAAGGAAAAAAATGAAGGTTTGATTGTTTTAAATCTGAGAGATATATTTACTCAACGAGTACTGCATTGACAACTCCATCCTGTCCAGGACGGCTTGTTATCTTTGCGTTACCCAGAGCGGTCTTGATGACTGAGCCCTTTGTGAGTATATTACGCCTGACATAGTGCTCGTTTGCGGTGTTCCCGACCACTGTGCTGATGGTAGTCTTCTGGGTCTTGCCCTGTGCATCGGTCACATTTACGACATCACACTGCAGGAGCCTTACCTTCCTGTTTCCTCCGGTAGTTGAGACGTTCTTTCTCTTGGTCTCAGCTATGCGGGTGTCAGCGGACTCGCGTCCCAGTTCGAACTTTCTCTTGCTGCGGAATGCCTTAACCTTGGCACCGGTGTAACTTCTTCTGGATCTGCCTTGCCATTTCATGATAATCCTCTTGATCAGTATATAAGAAATTGATTATGATAGTATAATCAAAATATGACTTATGGACGTACCATTAATAATAAGATTCTATATGAACTTTTCGAATGGGCAGCAAGCCGTTCATAAATAATAACACTACCGGCACAGAACAAAATAGGATACTCCCTGTACAAGCCTGCCTGTATAAGAAGCAATTCATAAATAACCATAACACGTAATATGGCTACATGCTTCGCGTAATTTTCCTTGGAACAGGTGGCTCCCTTCCGACACCTGAACGCAATCCTGCAGCCATCATGATCAACCGTGAGGGAGAACTGCTACTGTTCGACTGCGGGGAAGGAACCCAGCAGCAAATGATGCGGGCAAAGACAGGGATGAAATCGCTAAGCTCAATTTTCATCACCCATTTCCATGCAGACCACATACTGGGAATACCCGGACTGATACAGACAATGTCATTCCAGGGAAGGACAGAACCCCTTAAGATCTATGGGCCTCATCACGTGCACGAATTCGCAAGGATACTCAGCGCCCTGGGATACTATAAGCTCCGTTTCGAAATAGATGCAGTGGACCTTGAGCCGGGAGATATTGTTAGGAGGGACGGCTACTCCATCCATGCCCTGAAGACCCAGCACAGTGTACCAAGCATCGGATATGCACTCATAGAGGATGAGCGCGTGGGAAGGTTCAACAGGGAGAGAGCCATTGAGCTTGGGGTCCCGCCCGGGCCTCTCTTCTCAAAGCTCCACAGGGGCGAACAGGTGGAGGTCAGCGGCAGGACCATCCGGCCGGAAGAGGTTGTCGGCAAACCACGCCCGGGAAGAAAGATAGTATACAGCGGAGACACACGACCCTGCCAGGGAATACTGGAAGCAAGCCGTGATGCCGACCTGCTTATCCATGATGCGACCCTTGCAAACGATCAGCAGGACTGGGCGCTGGAATCCATGCATTCCACTGCAGAAGAGGCTGCGCGCCTTGCAAAGGAAGCAAATGTATCCAGGCTCATACTGACGCACATCAGCGCCAGGTACTCGGAAAATACAGAACCGCTGCTCACGGAGGCAAAAAAGGTCTTTGACAACGTCATGATAGCCCAGGACCTTCTGGAAACTGAAGTGCTGCTGCGGGATGAGATAGGCAATTCACCGAAGTGATACGGGCAGGAACGGAAAAGCAAGCCCGCTTAAAATAAAACGCCTGGACTATAGATATGTCCAGTCAAGCTTATTGTCATCCTCGTCATAGAGGATCACTTCCGTCGTGCGCTCCTCCAGAGGGTATGCAAGTGGCTTAATGCCTATGAACAGGCTGTCTCCGGGCTGGTAGTCAAAACCCTCGGCTTTTGTCCTGCCAAAATAGACACGACCTCCAGATCTTACTTCCTCCACTACCACGCCTTTCCACATGCCTTTGTCAAAAACGTTCACTATTACGCATTCAAACCTGTCGGACTCGTTTACCTCTGCCATGGAGTCACGATATAGATGCTAAATTTAAAAAGATGACCCTGAAAGGGCCGGAACAGACATCATCCACATCTGATACAAGTATCTCAAATGTATATCTGGTACAAGTATCTCAAATGTACATCTTCTCAGGATTGAGGGCCTCATTGACCTTTTTGAGCTTCTTCACAGAGGTTTCGAAGTCATCCTGAGTGACGCTCTCCCGGTCATCTATGATGGCCCTATGCAGGGCGGTCTTGAGAACTTTCTCCACCAGATCGCGTCCTGAGAGACTTTCCGTCATTCTGGCAAGGGAAACCAGGTCAAGGTCAGCGACTTCCAGAGGGAAGGTGGCAATATTGGACTCCAGTATCTGGTAGCGTTCCTTCTCGTTGGGCAATACGAACTCGATCTCTTCCTCGAACCTGCTGCGCACAGCCGGATCAAGCGTATCGGTCCTGTTTGTGGCCCCTATGGTACAGATGCCGGGACGCTCTACAATGCCATCCATCTCGGTGAGCAGGGCGTTGACTATCTCCGCGACGTCGCCGCGCAGCTCCTGATGCCTTCGGTCAAGGGCGATGGCGTCCAGTTCATCGATAAATATAATGCAGGGTGCCATTTCCTGAGCTCTCCCGTAAAGCTGGTGTATCTGGCGGGCGCCCTCACCTACGAACTCGCCTATGAGCTCGGTTGCCTTCACAGGAATTATAGGTACTTCTGTCTTGTTGGCAATAGCCTTGGCAAACATGGTCTTGCCGGTTCCTGAAGGACCGTAGAACAGTATGTTCCTGGGTGCCCATTTACCAAACTTTTCAGGTTCTTCAAGGAAGCGCTCTATAAGCCTGCACTTCTGGCGGGCGCTTGGCTGTCCGATGACATCTTCAAAGCGGACCTTGCTTCGGAATTCCATCTTTGGGATAACAGTATCTGTGAGGTCCCTCACAATTATGCACGTATTGGAACCAATGACGGATTCAGGAGGCTCAACCTCTTTTACCTTATATGCAAAATCAGGGTACATGCGCTTATCAAAAAGGTACTCCCCCTTGACAGCGACTACACCCTTCCACTGTTCCCTGGCATAGTGCTCGAACACCCCTGAATCCTCGATCTCCGGGTACTCCTCCAGGATGCTGGTCATAGGGTAGCCCGCAGGCTCAAGCACAAGATATTCTGCCGTGCTTTCAACAGGGTCCACTGCAATGTCCCTGTTCGCTAGGGGGTTGGTTTTCTGGACAGTCCTTGCGATGAATATCATCTCTTTGTTGCTATAATATGTAATTTGAATTCAACAAATAGTTAAAATTAACCCTTAAACTTTTCGGCCAGCACCGCAGTCCAGATAAATATTAATAGTATATAAATATATTAAATATACTTGACTAATCAGACAAATTCTCTTTTCGATATCCTTCGGGGCAATTGGAGATGAAGATACCAAATCTTGTTAACGGCGTGTTCCTTCTGATAGTTTGCGTCCTAGGGATAGTGGTGCTGTCGCCTTTCATCGTATCTGGAGAAAAGACGGCCGTCATCTTCAGCTCTGCACTGATATTGACAACCTTCGCAGCCATTATCTATGCAAGTGTGCGCATAGACCGCATGAACAGGGAACTTGAGCTCAAGATAAACAGACTAAATGAGGAGAAGAAGCAGGTTGAAGAACTGATGGAGAGAAGCCTGGAAATGGAAAGCTCCCTCAATTCCCTGATATCGCTGTTCATCGCCCCCAGGGATGTCGACAGGGCTATTGCTGAGACCCTGGAGAGAACAGGGCAGTTCTGCAATTCTGCATGCAATTACCTGGTCCTGCTTGGCAAGGACAGGCATTCCTTCACTATTAACCACAGATGGGATGCTGTATGCGGGTCAGGAAGGAAGGCAGTGTTTGAGAACCTCAGCGAATCCAACTTCCCCTGGCTCATGGAGCAGGTACGGAACGACACCCGCCCGCATCGGGTGGAGAGTGCAGCGCTTCCAAAAGCCGCAACGCGGGAAAGAGAGATAATGAATGCAAGAGCTGTTGGCTCCATGGTGATAGTCCCTACGGAAATAGATTCTACACTTGCAGGGTTCATAGTCATCGAAAACCCATCTTTTACCGAAGCAGGTTACAGGGAACAATTACCTGCGTTGAAGATACTTTCTGAACTTACCGGAATGGCAATACAGCACAAGCTGTTCCTCGAGGATCTCAGCCTGTTCAAGAACCTCATCAACGAGTCCAGTGACTTTATCTTTGTGATCGATCCCCTCACTGAGACCATCATCGATGTTAACGAGACTGCCTGCAAGGAGCTGGGATATTCAAGGGATGAATTCCTTGGAATGAGAAAAGGTAACATCGAGCATGTGTTCGGCGGGCGCTTCTGGGAACAGGACATAAGGGAAATATGCGGTAACCGGTTCCTCGATATCGACAGGGCCATCATCAGGAAGGATAGGACGATCGCCCCTGTGGAAATGAATGTCACCTTCGCGGCACATGAGAACAACAGGTATGTGCTGGCAGTGGCGCGCGATGTTACGGAGAGAAAGGAAGTTGAGGAGATACTCCGCAGGACCCAGGAAAGAATGGAGCTTGCCCTGATGGGCGCAGACCTTGGCATGTGGGACTGGAATATCAGGACCAATGAAATGATCTTCAATGAGAGATGGGCGGAAATGCTGGACTACAGGCCGGCAGATATAAGGCCAAACTTTGATTCCTGGAAAAAGCTCATACATCCTGAAGATACTGGCCGGGTCATGGACGATATCGCACTTCACATCAAGGGAGACAGATATTCCTTTGAATCAGAGTTCAGGATGCAGCACAAGAACACCTCATTCAGATGGATACAGGCGCGCGGCAAATTGGTAGAATATGATAGTACGGGCGAACCGCTCAGGCTTGCAGGCACAACCATGGATATCAGCGAAAGAAAGCAGTGCGAAGAGGAACTTCGCAAGTCCAATGAGCTCAAGGATCTGTTCACTGACATAATGAGGCACGACCTATTGAATCCTGCAGGCAACATAAAAGGATATTCCGACCTGCTGTTAGAGAGCGAAACCACCCCTAAGCAAAAGTTACTGATGGACGGGATAAGCCGTAACAATGACAAGCTAATCGAAATGATCGAGACGGCCGCCAAATTCGCAAAGCTTGAATCGGTCAGGGATATCCAGCTAGAGATATTAGACCTTGGGGCCATCCTGAGGAGCTGTGCCGAACAGTTCGAGCACAAGCTCCTTGAAAAACAGATGTTTCTGGAGATAAGGGCAGAAGGGACCTTTTACTCATCCGTTAATCCCATAGTGGAAGAGATCTTCGCCAACTTTATCTCGAACGCAATAAAATACAGTCAGGAGGGCACCTGCATAATACTGGAGATAAAGGACTGTGAGCAGCAGTGGAAAGTAGAGGTGGCTGACCAGGGGGAAGGCATACCTGACGAACTGAAGGCACAGGTATTCGATCGTTTCAAGCGCGTGCATAAGAAAGGTGTCAAGGGGACCGGCCTCGGGCTTGCAATAGTTAAAAGGATAGCAGAGATCATGGAGGGTGAGGTCGGAGTGGAGGACAATCCTGCCGGACAGGGCAGCATATTCTGGGTAAAACTGAAAAAATGCGATTACTGCCCGGAAATATCATCTGCTTTCCCTGATGAGGATACCGACTACATACCCGGCGAACCTGTGAAAAGGCAGTTCCTACTGCATTGATATATATTCAATGTATTGTCTTAGAAGGGCAGTTCAAAGGAAAAGTTTATCTAAGAAACGGACATCTATAGGGTGCTTTCAAGCAAAACACCTTGCTCGTGCCGGGGTAGGGTAGCGGTTATCCTGTGGCCCTGTGGAGGCTACGATTCGAGTTCGATTCTCGATCCCGGCCCCATACTACTTTTCATATCACTGTCACATCCGGATAAAGTACAAGCCGTTTTGAGACCGTCTGTTCAAACCTGCCATAAAAGCAGTTAAAAATAGCTTCGTAGAAATGCCCAGTAGTCAGACCTGACACCGGCATTGACCACAGAGGATACCGAGTTCAAATAAAGACACAGTTTTTCTAAAGAATCATAAAAAGCACTGAGAAAAGTACGGGAAAAAAGTATAGTAAGAAAGTGCCCGGGACGATCACTGGAACTCATGCAGTTTCAGCTGCCTTCGCTGGCAGATCTTCTCTCCGGGGATATCCACGGGATAGGCCCCTGTGAGACAACCCAGGCAGAGGTCGTCGCGATTGATCCCTATGGATTCAACGAGACCTTCAATGCTCAGGTATCCCAGGGAATCTGCATTGATGACAGCTTCCACGCCTTTTATGGTCTTGTGGGCAGCTATCAGCTCATCCCTCGAAGCCATGTCTATCCCGAGGTAGCATGGGGCGATTATCGGGGGACTGCCTATGCGCGCATGGACCTCAGTGCCACCGGCATTCTTTATCATATCGATTATACGCCGGGAGGTAGTTCCCCTCACAATGCTGTCATCTATCAGGACTATCCTTCTGCCCCTGACGTTCTGTCCGATGGTGTTCATCTTGAGCCTCACGGCAGTCTCGCGCATTGCCTGGCCTGGCAGGATGAAGGTGCGCCCGATGTAACGGTTCTTCATGAGACTTTCTTCATAGATGATACCGGACTGGCGGGAATAGCCGATCGCAGAGGTGATGCCTGAGTCGGGCACGGGAGACACCATGTCAGCCTCAACGGGATACTCCTTTGCCAGCCTCTCGCCTATACGCTCTCTTACCTTGTAGACCAGTTTGCCATCGATGATAGAGTCGGGGCGCGCAAAATAGACATATTCGAAAACACAGTGTGCGGAATTGGGCTCCCGGAAAAGCTGATAGGATTCGATCTCACCGTCACGGAAGATTACCAGTTCGCCTGGTTTTACATCCCTGATGAGCTTGCCATTCAGAGTGTCGATGGCTACACTCTCTGATGCAACCACGTACCCGGAGTCAATGGAGCCTACACACAGCGGCTTGAAGCCCATGGGATCCCTTACTGCCATGAGCAGGTCATCGATCATTATGGCCAGCGAATAGGAGCCGTTAAGCTGTTTCATCACATTGCTGACAGCTTCAATAACAGTATTCTTAAGAAGCTCTTTCACTAAAAGATGTGCTATGACCTCGGTATCCGAACTTGCCACGAAGAGATGACCTTCGGATTCAAGCTTCCGTCTAAGTTCAAGACTGTTAACAAGATTACCATTATGAGCAATGGCAACACTGCCGCTCTTGTATTTCACAATGAAAGGCTGGCAGTTCTCGATCATGGAGTCGCCACAGGTGGAATAACGCACGTGGCCTATGCCGACCCGGCCTTTAAGCTCAAGAAGGGCGTTCTTATCAAAAACTTCAGGGACAAGTCCCATGCCCTTAATAGTCATGGGATCCTTGCCGTTATGAACGGTTATGCCGGAGGATTCCTGTCCGCGATGCTGCAGCGCATAAAGAGCATAGTAGATCTGCAGCGAGGCAGGTACCGGGTGTGATTCCGTACCGTGTTTCACCACACCCACAACACCGCATTCCTCGCGCATCTTATCCCCGGCGGGTAGAGAAAGAACCTAGGCTTACCACTTGCACTTTGCCTGCCACTGGTAGCTTCTCATGCGAGAGCTCTTGCCAAAACCACAGCAAGTACACTGTTTTGTATGAATGTTGAGTGAAACACTACCGCAGCGCCTGCATTTTGCATGTGTGCGCTTCTGCCTTTTACCCATTGAGGGAGTACCTTTTGACATCTATAAATCACCTTTTATTTGAAACTGGAAATGATCGTTGATCGTGTGGATTACCCAGATACGGTATTAGTTCTTATATGTTACGTTCGTTCAGGGAGACACGTACACGATGTTATCGCCTCTGATAACAACACTGCCAAGCTTTCTTACGATCTCTCCTTCCTTCAGCTCTTCAGCTTCATCAAGTACAAGGTTCATATGAACATCGTAACCCTGAAGCTTTCCTCTGAATTCTCTAGCACCCTTCAATCTTACGATCACAGGTGTGTTCAATGCATTGTTCAATATATCAAGAGGTCTGTTTCCCATATTAGTTGCCTCATTTAATAAATCTGAATAATTGATGATACTCCAGATATCCAAATTAGTTTACGTACATATATACGTCTTGTGATGCTCCATTGTTGTAAATGGATTATATAAAAGTATCGTAAGACCGGACCTGCCCGGCAGATGAATAGAACTGTCAGCCATTGGATATGACCAACTACTATTTAACTTACAAGACTTTAAGACACCGCACACAAGTAAATGTTATACAAGGTATATAAGGAGAGCATATACATGGCAAAGGCAACTGTTGTAATGACCATAGCAGGATCGGACTCCGGGGGAGGCGCAGGAATAGAGGCAGATATAAAGACCATTGCAGCCCTGGGGCTTCACGGCACGTGCGCCATTACATCAGTGACATCCCAGAATACGACCGGCGTACTGAGCGCTTTTGACCTGCCGGCTGAAGTGGTTGCCAGCCAGGTGGATGCCGTATGCACTGATATGGAAGTGAGATGGGCCAAATCCGGTATGCTGGCATCCTCGGATATCATCTCCACAGTTGCCTCCCTGGTACGCAAGTATGGCATCAGGCTTGTGGTGGACCCTGTAATGGCAGCCGAGGCAGGAGGCAGCCTTTTGAGGAAAGATGCCGTCAGGACACTTAAAGAGGAATTGCTGCCCCTAAGCCAGGTCGTGACCCCGAACATCAGCGAGGCTACAGCCCTTTCAGGCATTCCCATCGATAGCGTGGAGGACGCAAAGCAGGCGGCCATAATGATATCTGAGACCGGGGTCAAGGCAGTGATAGTCACCGGAGGGCACCTCGATGCCTCGGATGTCATCTATGAAGTGGAAGAGGACAGGTTCACGATAATCCGCGGAGAGTTTGTCAGGGGAGGCACACATGGCTCAGGATGCACTTATGCAGCTGCCCTTACATGCGGCCTGGCTCAGGGACTGACAGTTGTGGAGGCAGCCCGCAAAGCCAAGGAATTCGTTATCGGAGCCATTATCGGCAGCCAGTTGGTCGGCAAAGGTGCCGGGCCTGTTAACCCGCTTGCAGGAATCCAGCGTGATGCAGAAGCCTGCAATGTCCTTGAGGATGTGAAGCAGGCAGTCAGCATCATTTCAGTCTCTCCCCATTTTGCAAAGATCATACCAGAGGTAGGCAGTAACATAGCCATGGCCCTGCCCCTGGCAAGAGGAACGGAGGATATCGCAGCCGTTGCCGGGAGGATCGTCAGGCTCAGGAATTCCCCCAGGCCTGTAGGCGAAGTAGGTTTCGGAGTAAGCGGGCATGTTGCCCGCACTGTCCTCGCAGCAATGGAACACGACCCAAGGATCAGGGCTGCTATGAACGTAAGCTATTCCGAGGAGATACTCAGCGTATGTAAATCCATGGGATTGGGAATTGCATCCTTTGAACGTTCGGAAGAGCCTGAGAATGCCGGCACTGCGTTTGTGGGCGAATGGGGCACATCCGATGCCATCGTAAGATCAGGAAGTTTCCCCGACATCATCTTTGACAGGGGCGCTGTGGGAAAGGAACCCATGATCAGGATCCTTGGCAGGAGCGCAACCGAAGTTGCGAGAATTGCAGACAGTATTGCAGGCTACTATGCAGTTAAGTTCAACCCGTGAACTTTTCATTACACCCCATACTACGGGACAGGGGAAGTCAAGCCACTATCGCAGTATCTTTTAGTGAACAATAATCACAGTAATCATTACACCAATCATCAGAATAAAGAGTGACAATCATGGACTTAGAACCAGTTACAGAATCAGTTACATTCAAGGACCTCAACCTTTCCAAAGGCGTGCTGAAAAGCATCAAGGCTATGGGTTATATAGAACCTACCGAGATACAGGCACAGGCCATCCCCCTTATCATGCAGGGAAAGGACATAATCGGACAGGCACGGACAGGTACAGGAAAAACCGCAGCATTCGGGATACCACTTGTGGAGCTCACCGATAAGAAAAAGAAGGTGCTGCAGGTTATGGTCCTGTGCCCTACAAGAGAACTGGCCAGCCAGATCGCTGACGAGCTTAAGAGGATATCCCTGCTTACCGAAGGACTGAGCATAGCAGCAGCTTATGGTGGCAGGGCCATGGGACAGCAGACACAGGAACTGGAAAGCGGTGCACAGATCGTGGTGGGGACTCCGGGAAGGATAATCGACCACATTGAAAGGGGGAGCCTCAATCCCGATACTGTAAGGATAGTAGTGCTTGACGAGGCTGATGAGATGCTGGACATGGGTTTCAGGGAGGATATTGAGAAGATACTGCTGCTAACCCCGCAGGACAGGCAGACCCTCCTCTTTTCTGCAACCATGCCAAAGCCCATACTGAAGCTGACTGAAGAGTACATGCATGAACCCGAGCACATAAAAGTGGTCAGGAAGGAGATGACAGTGCCGGAGGTAAAGCAGTTCTACTTTGAGTTGAAAGAGAACTCAAAAGTGGAAGCGCTCCACCGCCTCATCGATGTGGAGAATATCAGGTCGGCCCTTGTGTTCTGCAACACCAAGAAGGAAGTGGACAAGGTGCTGGTGAAGCTGAGAGCACATGGCCATTCCGTGGAAGTCCTTCATGGCGATATCAAGCAGAACCTCAGGGAACGCACCGTCGGGAAACTGAGGGACGAGGACATCAACATACTTATTGCCACGGATGTTGCGGCACGAGGCCTCGATATAGAGAACATCGAGGTAGTCTTCAATTACGACCTTCCCCTGGAAATAGAGACCTACGTACACAGGATAGGCAGGACAGCAAGAGCCGGAAGGCCCGGGGTTGCTTATTCCTTTGTCACAAAGAACGAAATGGGAAAGCTGACAGCCATCCAGAGATACACAAAGACAGAGATAGTCAAAAAGGAACTTCCCAGCATAAAAGATGCCGAGGGGGCCAGAGAGGCACAGGTTGCCGATAAGGTCAGAATGAGCATCCGCAGCGGCAACCTTGACAAATACGATGACTGGGTCAGTAAGCTGGCAACCGAGGGCCGGGACTACAGGCAGATAGCTGCAGCTCTTGCAAAAATGGTGCTTAAGGAAGGAAAGAGCTGAGCAGGACCCGTTAATGCCCGCTAAAAGGAGAGACATCAAATGAAGGATTTTGTTATCATAGGCCACAAGGCACTAACCACTGGTGATTTTTCACTGAACGACCTGCCAGGTTCTGCAGGGCGCATGGACATACTCTGCAGATGCATAAACTCTGCCCTGTTCCTGTCCCACGGGATGAGAAGGGACATAAACGTACACCTTGTATTGCTCGGGGAGCCGGACCCGGGGAAGATCGTCCGCTTCAACGGGGAGCAGCTCAGGTACCTGAGCCCTGATGAAAGGAGCAGCGGATCCCTTATTAAGAAAGCACTGGAGAAAGATGCCACTGAATTCGAGTCACAGTCGACCCCCGGAGTATGGATACGCCGCGGCGGGCTTGAGAAACTGCTGGCAGAGTTCACCGAAAAGAACAGGAGCATCTACTATCTGCACGAGGAAGGGAACGACATAAGGACCATGCAGGATTTGCCTGATGATGCCGTATATATAATGGGCGACCATATGGGAGTCACAGAAGAGGAAGAAAGCCAGATCAAGGCCGTGTCTGCAGGAACCCTTTCCATAGGACCCCTGTCACTACACTCGGACCATTGCATAATTATCATACTCAACGAGCTGGACATAAGGAACGGACATCAGGAATAGGTAACAGGGACTTACAGTAACTAACTCACTAATAAGGACACTAGAAGAGGAATAGGATGAGCATACTTGAAACTGCTAAGAGGATAATCAATGAAGGGCCTATCTGCGATAATTGCATGGGCAGGCAATTTGCAAAACTGTCCACGGGCCTTACCAATGTAGAGAGAGGGAGGGCCGTAAAGCTTGCCCTTGCTATGGAAGGAGACCTGCTGCACAAGGCATCCGGAGATGACACTGTCCTGAAACAGCTTGCACCAAGCAGTCCTTTTGCAAGGAAGACACTGGGAGTCAATGATGAAGGCAGCAAATGCTGGGTGTGCCTGGGACTATATGACACTCTCGATATCTGGGCCGACAGGGCCGTGGAAGCCATAGGGAATATCGAGTACTCGACATTCCTTGTCGGAACAAAGGTCAGCGGGCTGCTGAGCGAGAATGAGGAGATACTCTGGAGCGAGTGCGGGATAACTTATGCAGAACAGCTCAAGACAGAACTGAACAGGGAGGTCGGTAAGCTCATAGCCGCACGCACTGGCAAGGAAGTCGAATTCAACAGGCCGGATGTGCTTGTGACCCTCGACCTTGCCGAGGATACTGCCAGTATCCAGGTGCGTTCCCTGTACATACAGGGCAGGTACAGGAAACTGGTCAGGGGTATCCCTCAGACCAGGTGGCCTTGTCGGAGCTGTGGAGGCAGGGGCTGTGAGAAATGCTCTTTCACCGGCAAGCAGTATCATGAATCAGTTGACGAGCTCATTAGGGAAGAGGTCCTGAAGGTCACAGGTGCCAGCGATACCACTTTCCATGGCGCCGGAAGGGAGGATATAGATGCCCTGATGGGCGGTACAGGAAGGCCCTTTGTCGTGGAGATACTCAATTCCCCGATACGCACATTTGATGTGGCAGAACTTGAAAAAAGGATCAATGCCTATGCTGCCGGCAAGGTCGAGGTGGAAGGTCTGGAAATGGTGCAGAAGGAAGTTATAGAAGCACTCAAATCATCAAAGGCGGATAAGGTTTATAACCTTAAAGTTACATTCAAAGAGCCAGTTTCCAAGGAAATGCTTATATCTGCGATCGATAATCTTATCGGAGCTGAGATATCACAGAGGACACCGCAGCGCGTATCCCACAGAAGGGCCGACCTGGTCCGCAAGAGAAACGTGCATGACATGCAGCTTACGGAACTGACGGATGAGTACGCCATTATGCAGGTACACTGCGACGGCGGCCTGTATGTCAAGGAACTGGTGTCCGGCGACGAAGGAAGGACACAGCCAAGCCTTACAGGACTGCTGGGTATCCAGGCAAGGGTTACCGAACTCGATGTGATCAAAGTGGATATATGACCGCGTTTTCCTGGCTAAGGTTCACATCATTACGATACATCACAACTCGTTAACAGAATCAAAGAATCAAGTTGATAAACGGAGGAAGAAAATGCCAACATCACATGGTGAAAAATGCTGTACACGTTACAAACTGAAGAAGACCGTAAGAGAGAGAGGGATCTCCCCTGTAAGCAAGGCCATCCAGGAATTCGAGGAAGGCCAGATGGTCCATATTGATATCGACCCCAGCGTACAGAAGGGAATGCCAAACCCAAGGTTCCAGGGAAGGACCGGCAAGATCGTCGGTCAGCGCGGCCGTGCCTACCTGCTTCACATCAGGGACGGTAATGCTACAAAGGAACTCATATCCCTTCCACAGCACCTGAAACCACAGAAGTACTAAGATACGGGCCATCCGTATTACATTGAATAGGTGACACAACGTTAGATATATCTTTGTTGGAAACAATGAGGATATATCACAATGTTTTAGTTGATGTCACACAGATATCATGTATAATATTCAAGAGTGTATACCAATGATTGTTAAGGAAATTCTGAGCGAAGAGTTGCTGACCCTGTCTGAAGTGAAAGGCATTTTACACCAGATCATTGAAGAGCGCATGCAAAATGAAGAAGAGCTGGGATATGAGCTGCGTAAGGCCATCAATCATGCAGATACGTTCTCAAAGTCATCTCCGGAGAAGTCAAGGGAGCTTGTGGGCAAGCTTATGACACTGGAAAAGATGAAACCTGATATTGCTATCAGGATAGCGGATATAATGCCTATGACCAGGGATGAGCTCAGGTCCCTATATGCCAAGGAAAGATTCACCCTAAGTGATGTTGAGCTTGACCAGATGCTGGAAATGGTCGAAGAGGCAATGGATTAAATTTATATCCGATACATCCTTTTTTTCAAGAGAGAGACGTAAACATTACCAGTGGGTATACCGGAGGGAACATGACACAAATTAGGGGAAAGCCACCTGAAAAAGAAGAATACGCGTGGGTCCTCGATTACCTGCCTTATGGCAGCAATGAGGATAAGAGGCCATCCTACCAGAAAAAACCGGTGGTCCAGGCCATCGGCGAGAGGAATTTCGTGCTGATGGAACTGATACCAAAGGAAGGTAAAAGTCCGAGCATCCAATCGCGCGTTTACATTGGAGAAGGCGACAGGGATGAGATCGACCATGTCAAGCACAGGATAGGCTATACCAACCTCAGCCACGGTGCCCAGCTGGAACTGCCCTTCATCCTGGAGATGAACGTCAAGAGTGATGAAGAGCGTTTTGTCAAGTTCTTCAACGACGCACACCCTATCACAAACAGGCTACATATGCTTGAACTGCTGCCCGGCATCGGCAAGAAACTTATGTGGGCCATCATAGACGAAAGGAAGAAAGGAGTGTTCAAGAGCCTGGATGACCTCCACGCAAGGGTAGGTGGAGTGCACTCCCCGCAGAAAGTCATCGCCAACAGGATAATCGAAGAACTCAAGGACGAGAACATCAAGTACAGGCTCTTCACCCTGCCTCCGAAGCGTCCAAAAGAATAAGCAAGGTGTTCTTTTCTTGGTTCACAACATTCTCAGGAAATATGGCATACGTGGCGGTGACCACGACCAGCATTTCCTTGTGGACGAGCGCATACTTGACAGGATAGTTGAAGCTGCGGATATCCAGCCCCATGAGACCATACTGGAAATAGGGGCAGGCATAGGCAACCTCACCGAGAGGCTGATGAAGCATGCTGAAAAAGTGATTGCCATAGAACGTGACCCTGCCCTTGTGGACGTGCTCCTTGACCGTTTCGGAGATGATGACAGGCTCGAGATCATTCCGGGGGATGTGCTGGAAGTGGAGTTCCCGGCCTTCGATAAAGTGGTTTCCAATCTTCCTTATTCCATTTCCTCCGAAATAACATTCAAGTTATTCAGGCATGATTTCAGGCTGGGCATACTCATGTACCAGTACGAGTTCGCACAAAGGATGGTAGCCCATGCAAATTCAGAGGATTACAGCAGGCTGTCCGTCAATACACACTATTTTGCAGATGCATCCATCATCATGAAAATTCCCAGGGGTGCTTTCTCACCACCTCCTGAAGTCCTCTCCGCAGTGGTCAGGCTCGAGCCAAGACCCGCGCCCTTTGAGGTTGCAGACAGGGAATACTTCCTGCACTTCGTCACAGCTGTTTTCGGCCAGCGGCGTAAGAAGATACGCAACTCCATCATAAGGAACAAGCAGATCCTGGGTGTCGATATCAGGGACTTCGTCAATGAGCTTCCCGAGGAAATGCTTGACAAGAGGCCTGAGAACCTGGAACCTGAAGAACTTGCCGTCCTTGCGAACATCCTGTACGCACACAAACAGAAGATGTAGGCTTATGGTCACCATCAACTACAGGAATGCGGAAATAAAGCTGGCCGAGAACGTATATGACCCGGCAGAGGACTCATACCTGCTTGCTGATGCTGCAGTCGAGCATGCAGAAGATGGCATGCAGGTCCTCGAAATAGGGACAGGCACGGGCTTTGTGTCCGCTGTCATACAGGCGAACAGGAAAGTGGAGCTCATTGCAACTGAGATCAACCCTTATGCAGCCGCATGCGCACGCTCCAACGGCATAGAGGTCATCAGGACAGACATGTTCGCAGGCATCAGAAAAGGCCCCCAGTTCAACCTCATCATATTCAATCCCCCCTACCTTCCAACAGCTGAAGAGGAGAAGGTACCGGGATGGCTGAACTATGCTTTTGACGGCGGTATTGATGGACGTGCCTCTATCAGGTGTTTCTTAGAAGAAGTATCCTGCTACCTTGCACCCGGAGGAACAATCCTTTTGTTAGTCTCGTCCCTGACTGGCATAAAAGAGGTAAGCGAGAGGATGCAAGCTAGTGGCCTGAGAACAAAGATAGTAGCCAGTGTGAAATGCTCCTTTGAGGAACTGGTTGTCATCAAGGCAACTGGGCATCCGTGCCCGGGCGAGCAAAACTGATCAAGGGTTACGTGAACCCTTCGATCAGCCTGTTGGCTTTCCCAGTCTCCGGCCTGTGCCTGATCAGGGGAGCTACCTTCAGGACCTCGTGATTATCCTCCAGGATCGGCTTCTCATTAGTATAGAATACACCAAGGGGTATCCTGTCGCCCCACTCAAGAGATCTCTCAAAGGCTTTCACCCTGTCATCAAGAGGATACTCACCTTCTTCCATCTTGTAGACCCTGCTGGAGTACCATTTGAAGGTGTTCAGTTTATTAAAGGTGACACAGGGCTGGAGCACGTCAACCAGTGAAAGGCCCCGGTGCTGGATAGCTTTCATCAGCAGTCCGGTGAGATGCTGGACATCCCCTGCATATCCCCTGCCCACAAAGGAGCAGTCCTGGGAAATGGCAAGTGATATCGGGTTCAGGGGATTGTTGAACACACCCTGCTTCTGTATCTTGGAGACCATGCCGCGCTCGCTGGTAGGTGAGGCCTGTCCTTTTGTAAGGCCGTATATCTGGTTGTTGTGCACAAGCACAGTTATATCAGGATTCCTCCTGATAGCGTGCAGCAGATGGTTGCCTCCTTCGCCATAACAGTCCCCGTCCCCTGCCACGGCGATCACTGTCAGTTCATGGTTTGCCAGCTTTGCCGCAGTGGCTGGCGGGAGGGTACGCCCATGAAGGCCGTTGAAGAAGTTACAGTTCAGGTACTGGGGGAGCTTTCCCGCCTGACCGATACCTGAGACCATCAGCACTTCGGAAGGAGGCTTAGCAAGATTTGCAAGGGCCGCCTTAACTGCCTTAAGTATATTGAAATCACCGCAACCAGGACACCATGCGGTCTCATATTCACCGTAATCCTCTACGCTCACCATTCAGATCACCTCCTTTTCACGGAGAGCTGCAATAATGGACGTCGGAGTGAAAGGCAGCCCGTCATACCTCAATATCCTGCCAGATACCGCGATACCGGTTTCAGCATGCAGCAGTCTGGCAAACTGTCCGGTGTAGTTGTTCTCAACGCATATCCTCTTCTTCGACCGTGCAAGGGCCTCCTTCACGTTCTCCGCTTGCATGGGATATATATAGTTGAAATGCAGCAGGTTTGCCGGGTGACCCTCTTCGTTCAGCATATCCACAGCTTCGGCCAGCGGCCCGTAAGTGGAACCCCAGCCAATGAGGGTCAGCTTTGCGTCCCTGGGACCGTAAAGGTTCGGAGGGTTCATTTCTTCCCTGAGCAGCTCAAGCTTCTTCATTCTCTTATCCACCATCTTAATACGGTTCTCCTGTGACTCATCAATGCGGCCGAACTCGTCATGCTCGTCACTGTCCGCACATACGAGCACTCCCTCCTGACCGGGGAGCGCACGAGAGGATATGCCGTTCGGGGTGAACTTATAGCGTCTGTAATCCCCGTGCTTGATCCGGAGTTCCTGGTCGGACAGCAGGTGCCTTTCAATAGTTATCCTTGATGTATCGAATCGGTCGCAAGTGAACAAAGAATCGGCAAGGTACTGGTCACTCATGACAAAGACAGGTATCTGGTACTTCTCTGCAATATTGAAAGCCTCAGCTACCATGTAGAAGCACTCGTTGGGGGTGCCCGGCGCAAGGATGCATCTCGGGAACTCTCCCTGCGCAGCATGGAGCGCGAACAGCAGGTCACCCTGTTCCGTCATTGTAGGAAGACCGGTAGCCGGTCCCGGGCGCTGGGCAAGGAAGATAAGCACCGGCGTCTCGGTTATCCCTGCAAGGCCAAGAGCCTCGACCATCAGGGAAAAACCACCGCCAGCCGTAGTGACCATGGAGCGCGCACCGGTAAAGGAAGCACCAAGCGCCATATTGAGAGCTGCGATCTCATCCTCGGCCTGCTCAACCACCACGCCGAACTCTCCTGCATGACCTGCCACATAATTCAGCACTCCGGTGGAAGGGGTCATTGGATAAGCTGACATGAACTGGACTCCTGCGGCAAGTGCTCCAAGTCCGGCAGCCTCGTTTCCTGCGATCAGCATCCTGTCTCTCTTGGCCTGGGGTGCGGATACATTGAACTTGCATCCATGGGGATAGTTCTCCCTCACATAGTCATAGCCCGCCTTTGCCACCCTGAGATTGCTATCGATTATCTCCTGGCCCTTCTTGATGAACATCGACGTAAGCACCTCATTGAGAGGATTAAGATCCAGGCACAGCAATCCCATGGCCGCACCGGCAGCTACCGTATTGGTGTATATCTTGTTGCCGCCAACTTCCTTTGCAATCTTCAGCATGGGTACATGGAATATGAAATCATGCTCCGATTCAAGCTCGACCACATCCCTGTCAACTATCACTACACCGTCCGACATCTCATCCAGGTGCCTGTCAACGGAAGTGCGGTCAAGAGCGATCAGTATGTCCACATTCTCATCCATTGCTCTGACCTCGGCATCACTGATGCGTATCTGGAATGTGTTATGGCCGCCCCGTATCCTGGAGAGATAGTATTGGGTGCTGAACACAAAGAATCCGCTCCTGAGCAGGCTCTTGGAAAGAACATTCCCGATAGTGTCCAGTCCCTGGCCTGCAGCTCCACCTATTTTTATAGTAAGGTCCAAGTTCATTTAATCCCCCTGATGATTTCCATCTGTCCTAAGACCGTTTTAAGGGCCGCGAGACCCGTAGATCCATGCCGTCTCTGAGTGTATAAGAGGACAAAGATAATCTTATCAGACAGTAAAATATTCATCTATGGCTTTATATCTATAACTGTCAGCCTGTTGTGTAATGACCTGACAGGGGGAATACAGGCCTCCTATTCATTCACAGGCTGCTTCAGGCGTTAAGCATGCGCTCGATCCTTGTGACCTGTGACCTTTTGGTAAGCATGTGCAGCAGCACCGGCAGGCGCGAACCTGATATCCGCCTGGCGACATCGGATGTCGCTTTATTCAGTCCTGTGCTCTTCCACGGAGTGTCCATTGCCAGAGCGCTCAGGATCTTGTCAAAAGCCCCAACCCCGGTGGAGAAACCTGTCTCCTCCCATATCTCTTTGTCAATGCTGAATAGGAGCTCCATAAGGCCGCCCACTTCACTGGCGAAGTGTTTCCATGAAGGCTCCTCCATTACCATATAGGAACGCCCTTTGATGATATTTCTGAAGTACTCTTCAAAGGTGTCACCCTTTGCTACCGTGTAGACCCTTCCAATACCGCCGGTGTGACTATCGGTGGTTACCACCGTTCCTTTGTTGTAGCGCTGTGCCAGCATCATGGAAAAGAAGTTCTTCTGCTTCAGGTCCTGGGCGTTATACTCTATTACAGGGAACTGCCTCACAAGCTCAGGAACTGCAAATATATTGGGCTTCTCACCGAACTTGAACCAGAAAGGATGGTTATAGGTGTGGGGCAGGTCATGGTCCCTGAGATAATCGATAAGAATGTAAATATCCCTCCTTTCCCTTGCCAGATGCTCTATCTCCAGGAACTGCTCCCTATCGAATGTGTATGTATTAACATGCACAGTGTGCCCTACATTCTCAGTGTCCTTGATAGATATCTCTGCGCCGGGGACCAGGTCTTCCCTGTGCCATCCCAGCATGTCGTAAGCCTTCACAGTATCGTGGTCTGTAAAGGTGATAAAACCAAGTCCTGTATTCTTTGCTTTCTCGAGAAGGTGCGCAGGGTGGGTCTGCCAGGCAGGTGGGACATCGTGAGAGCAGCATGTGTGTACATGCAGATCAGCTTTGCACCAACCATCCTCCAGAAGTCCGGCTGCCTTCTCAGAATCAATGATCCTATTTTTTATCTCTGAGGCCTGGAACAAGTTATCACAGCGGGTTAGTGGGTGGTGGTTATAAAGTGTACTCACTGAAACACAATAATATATAACTATATCTTTTAGATACGTAATTTAGTTACTTAATACATAGTGCTTGTGTGACCTATTTACTTATGCAGTGCTACATCAAGAATAATACATCCTACTGAATCACCTGCTCCTGTACGATCCCTGTCCCAGCATAGTCCACCCAATAGATATCCGCAGGCAGCGGGTGCTTATCCCTGTTGCAGGAGCATCCTGCCTGTAAAGCCTTTAACTTTGCAGTGCTATTATCTATTATGGAAAAGTCAGGGGTCGCTTTTGGGCTGTTAATAGTTGCCGTGGTGCTTGTGGCAGGATGGTATCTGGCAAGCGTAGCGATCGTCAGGGATGCCGTGATGGTGAATTACAGCGTGGTTGAGACAGTAGACCAGGAAGTTGAGATCCGCCAATACAGCTATATGACCCTTGCCTCCATAAGTTCCGACAGCCTGGACAGTGCCTTTACTGCCCTCTCCCGCTACATCATGGGAAATAACGAGGACAATACCAGGATGGATATGATACTGCCGCTGATATCCCAGAGCGAAGGTGAGCGTGTGAACATGTCTTTCATACTGCCTGAAGGGTACCGGAGGGATAACGCACCGCAACCTCTGAACAGCGACATAGTCATCAGTGATATCCCCTCAAGGAAAGTAGCCGTCCTGGGCTTTTCAGGATACGCAGGCGATTCTGCTTACGAGGAACAACGGGGAAGGCTTGAGAGTTCTCTCAGGGGTCACAGGGTGCAGACACAGGGTGATTACTTCCTGTTCAGGTATGCACCTCCCCGCTCACCTCCTGTTCTGATGAGGAACGAAGTGGCCGTTGAGGTGACATGACCCCGCATTTCAGAAGATCGCTCTTTATATTCAGGAGGGACCTGCGCATTGAAGATAATACGGGTCTCAGGGCAGCTATGGACTCATCAGAAGAAGTCATG